>CAZXLZ010000008.1:0-31071 GCA_964642045.1 uncultured Clostridiaceae bacterium | reverse complement strand
TCCCCTTATAGGGGTAGAGCAAACGACCCGTTATCACGGGTCGTTATGATTATAATATCATAAATCTTATTTTAAGTACATAGATACTCTAAATCCAACTGTATTAGAACTGCTATTTGCTAAAACATTATAATCTAAACTTGCAGCAAAGCCTTGAGCTGTGTTATATGCGCCTCCTCTTACAACTCTAGAAGTATTGCTATATGCTTCCATAGTAAGTTCAGCTACATTTCCTGCTATATCGAATATATTATTTGTTTTATATGCATCATTACTTCCAGTTTTTTGAAGTGCATTTGTATAATTTCCCCAAGATGCAGAGTTTGAAACATTCTTTCCTTCTATCACGGCCCAATACATAACTGCATCCCACTCAGTTCCATATATTAGATGGGACTCAACAGAATCTACATTTGCATACATCTGATGTGCTTTATATGCAGCTCCTGCTGTTCCTTCATCTTTTATATTTGTTCCCCATGGTATATTATTTAACACATTTACATTTTTCTTAGATACTAATTGTCCTTTATCGCCTGTTCCTGCTTCATATCTTGCAATATAGAAACCTCCATATTTTGATATACTTTGAAGCATTTCCATATATTCTGCTTCTTCAAGAATTTGTGCATCTAAGTATGGTTCAGTAAAATCTTCACTTATCTCAGCTACTGAAGATGCATTTTCATTGTATGCCCACATAGATCTTAAGTTAGTAAAATTAGATATTCCTGATTTTAGTGTTTGAGCTGCTATTATATAATTTATTGGCACCCATACAAATTGATTTCCTTTTAGAGTAGAAGCTGTGTCAAAAGAAGTACCTTTATTTCTATCTTGAATATTATCTGAAATAACCACACCTGTAGATACATTTCCTCCAACATAATAGAAACCTGCAGGAATATATGCTGTATATGTCATTCCTTTTATAACTTCTGTTGGATCAGTGTCTTTAACATAATCCCTTTCTAATAATTTTGCATAAGTATCATCAGAAATACTATATGGTATAGCTGTAAAATTACCAACTTTATCTTCAATATATATTGTCATATTCTTAGTTAATTCTTCAATCTCTATAACATCATTATATACCTTTAATCCGTTATTTTTAAAGTAATTAGATATTTCATCGGCATTTTGCATATTCAAATATGCATACTTAATAGTCTTAATTCCACTTAATTTATCATAATATCCATCTAAAGATAAGTATATATCAGTTCTATCTTGATTTACAGTAACATTTTCAGTAATATTATCTTTAGTAAATACAGGCGATTCATTATCAACATTATCAACAGTATATTCAGAGCTGTACTCTTTTCCATCTTTTGTATAATTTACAATTATAGTATAATTTCCCTCAACATTATCAATAGTATACACATTTAAAGAATCATTTAATGTTGCTGAATATAAATTTTCACTGCCTAAAACGGATACACTTACGTTAGTAAAGCTCACAGGAACATTAATTTTAGATACAACTTTATTTAAAGTCCACTCAGTCTCAGAAGTATTAAATACTATTGAATCTGATGCGTAATCTTCAGCATTTACACCAGAAATTATTCTTTTAAGATCATCTGTTAATGTATAATAAGTAAAACCTCCTAATTTTAAACCTTTTGTATAATATACTTTTCCTGTTTCCTTTGATACGGCATACATATCATTATCATCATTTCCAGCACCATATCTTAAACTAGTTATACCAAGCATGCTATAATTTATTTTGTATAATGTAATTTTTGAATCTGTAATATTTTCTGAGCTAAACTGCACTATTGATTTTTCAGTAACCTTTGATATGTCAAGTTCAATTTTAGCCTCTATCGGATATTCATTATTATTTCTTAATTTGTATGTATCTACTGCACCTTGAATCATGTTTATTTCGGTTGCAAAAGCTACCTTTTTATTATTATTTATAGTAGCCATGCCCGAAATTGTAACTGTTGAAATCAGTGCTATCATTATTACCATAGTTATTAAAAGTGCAACTAAGCTAATACCTCTTTTCATAAACATATCTCCTCTTTTTATTTTACTTTAGAAATATCTAAAAGCTTGTTTAACTCATCTGTAAGTGTATAATATATTGTACCATTTATATTTTCACCTTTTAAATAGTAAAGCTTCTTTGTCCATTCAGATACGGCATATCTGTCATCTGAGCCATTTTGCTGCATTCCTCTTACTAACTCTTCTGTATTTAGTTTATTGTAATCTACATATCTAAGTTCTATTTTCCCATCATTATCTAAATCTGGTTCAGATGCAAATTGAGACTCGTAACCTTCTGGAATAGCAACTTTTATTGTTTCTGATACTGGAAGCTTGCTATGCATAAACTCATAGTCACTTATTGCTTTAGACATAAGATAAAAATCAGTTGCAAGTTCTCTCTTTCTTGACTTAATTACCACCTGCTTATATTCAAATATAGCAGTAGATGAAATTGCTATAATAATCACAATAGCTATAACTACAGCAATAAGAGACATTCCTTTTTTATTTAACATATATCCTCCTTTATAACTTTATTCCATAATAAATCTTTTCAAATTATCATTTTCAACTTTTCCGAGACCTACATACTTTTTGTCTATATATAGTCTAACGATTTTCTGAGAAGAAGTACATTTTATATTAATCCCATTTGTAAGATCCTTGAGTTCTTTCTCTGTTAAGTTTATTACTTTTGAACCTTCGTATATTTTTTCTATAGGAATAATAATTTTATTTAATTTATCAGTTTCAAGCTTTATAATATCTTCAAGTTTTATGCTATTTTCTAGTTTAAATGTGCCGCATCTTGTCCTTCTAAGCTCTATCATAGTAGCTCCACACCCAATTTTCTTACCTATATCATTTACGAGTGATCGTATATAAGTTCCCTTAGAACAATGAACATCAAAAGATACTTCTTTTACACCTAAATCAACTTCTATATTAGATATATCATAAATTTCTATTTCTCTAGGTTTAAGTTCTAGGCTTCCACCTTCTCTTGCAACTTGATATGCTCTTTTTCCTTCAACCTTAATAGCACTGTATAAAGGTGGTACCTGAAGCTGTTTACCTACAAATCTTTTTATTCTTTCCTTTATATATATTTCATCCTTATTAAGTACACTTGCAAACATTATCCTTCCAGTTATATCATAAGTGTCTGTTTCTACACCAAGTAGCATTTTTACTTTATACTCTTTATCTTCATTGGTAAGTTCATCTGAAAGTTTTGTTGCATCTCCAACACATACAGTAAGAAGACCTGTTGCTAGCGGATCAAGAGTTCCTGTATGCCCCACTTTATAACCTTTAAATAATTTTCTTAATACATCAACTACATCATGTGATGTTATTCCAGATGGTTTATCTATTAAAACAACACCCGAAGATAACACTTTATTCATATTTTGCACCTTCTTTATACTATTAATTTTTTAAATTCATCTATTACTAATTTTTTTCCTACATCAAAAGGCTCTTTCATAGTGTAGCCAGCTGCTCTCATATGACCTCCACCACCAAATTTTATTGCAACTGTTGACACATCTACATTTTCAGAAGCTCTAAGTGAAACTTTTAGACTTCCATCACTTTTCCCTCTTACATATATTGCCACATCTGTTCCTTTTACATTCCTTAAATAATTTGTCATACCTTCTGCATCTTCTTCATCTACCCCAAGCTTTTTTATAGTTTCATAATCTACATATGTAAATCTTATTTTTCCATTTTCATATGTTTCCATATTATCTATAGCAGTAGCTATAAGTTTAAGTTTTGCTTCACTCATAGAATTGTTTATGTTATATGCAATATAAGAAAAATCAATTCCAGTTGATATCAGTTTTGAAACAGCTTTAAAAGTATCAGGAGTTGTACTTGAATAACTAAGACTCCCTGTATCAGTTATTATACCCATATACAAAAAAGTGGCAACATCTTTATCTATATCTATTTTCATGTACTTTAATAAATCAAAAACAAGTTCGCTTGCAGCAGGTTTCTTTGAATCAATTACACATACATCACCATATCTATCCTTTTCTTTATGATGATCTATCATAAGAATATTTTTTACCTTTTTAAAATCTTCATCAGTAATAGCAAGCCTATCTTTATCACTTGAGTCCATTGCTATTAAAAGATCTATTTCTTCTTCTATAGATTTTTTTCCTTCATTTAAAAATGGTAAAAAGTCAAAACTTTTAGAATGCTCAGGAAGTATAACATTTACATCTTTTCCTAGTTTTTTTAGTGCTAAATACATTGCAAACGTGCTACCTATAGCATCTCCATCTGGATTTATGTGAGAAACTATATATATTTTCCTTGCTTTTTTTATAATATCTTTTGCTTTTTTTAATTTTAGCATAAATTTTCTCCTATTTTAACAGATAAATTATATCATCAATGCTTTTTTTATGCAAGAAAAAATATATAAAATAAGTCTTTCTATTTATTTTAATTCCAAAACATTTATTCCAATAATATTACTTAAATGTTACTTATATTATTTTTATCTACATTTATTTGGCTTTATATAAAAAATTCTTACACTTTTACTTGAAATTATCTAGCTACATATTATATAATTTTTATAAGAGTATAATAAATTCCAAAATAACTATAGAGGTGAAATTATGATTGATCTACATGTTCATAGCAATGCTTCTGATGGAAAATTTTCTCCTGAGGACATAATAAAGTTTGCTATTAAAAGTGATATAACCACTATTTCTCTTACTGAACATTACAATTTGGGATCATATAAACGTGCAAAAAAAGTAGCAAATGGCAAAATAGAAGTAATCCCTGGAATTGAAATTGGAGCTACTCTTGAAGATATTGGGCTTTCAAAAAATCATGTATGTCATATTCTTGCATATTTTCCTTCATATAATATCTGTAAAATTTTAGATGAATATGAGCTGAGCAGAGATAAGTGTGTAAGAAATACTATTGATAAATTACAAAAATACTTTTACATTACGTACTCTGATGTCAAAAGATATGCTAGGAATAAAAATAGTATTGGTAGGTTTGACATTGCGATAGCTATGGCAAACCTTGGATACTCAGAGGATCCAACTTCTGCATACGGTGATTTTCTTGACACTTCAAAATCCTTCTATGTAACTAGACAAAAGATGACACCAAAGGAGCTTCTTCCTAAAATTAGAAAGTGTCATGGAGTACCAGTTCTTGCTCATCCTAAATCATTAAAGATGAATAATTCTGATACTAAAGAATTTATTTCTCTTCTAAAAGGATACGGACTTGAAGGAATTGAGGCATATAACGCACATAATGATAAGGAACAACGCTCTTTTTATGCCAAGCTAGCTAAGGAGTTTGATCTTGCTATAACTGTTGGTTCGGATTTCCACGGTGGCAAAAGAACTAATCCTGTCAAAATTGGTTATGGTATTGATAATAATCTTATGATTTCTGATACAAATATAATCACTGATCTGAAAGACAGGCATCACAAAATTATATCTTCCTAAATTATCAAACGACAATAAAACTGATAATAGAATAATATTTCTATTATCAGTTTTTTCTCTTTAACTTAAAAATATATAATGCTTATATACTTTTAAAATACTAACTTTTTATCTTACTAATAGATAAGGATGGCATTTTGCCATCCTTATATTATATATAACTATTCAAAGTCATCTTCAGCTCTTAAATCAGTATCATACAGAACTACTGTTGATTTTATCTCATTCCATACACTAGAATTTATTTTCCACTTTCCTTTTTCAAGGGTATACTCAAAGTCTATATCTTTATTTGCCTTTCCTTTCGAATCAAATCCAAAGTTTCCTTCATAATCCCATTCAGTAGTATTATCTTTTAATTTATTACTTGATAAATCATTTCCATTTGCATCTTTACCTTTATATCTATCAGAATCATTTTGATTATATGAAACTGTTTGATTTGATTCTGTATCTATACATACTATATCAAATTTTACACCTATATAACCATCTGTATAAGGATTATTTAAGTTTCCATTTTTCTTTACCGCTATTGTTGAGTTTGGAAGTTTAAATTCACCATACCAAGTCTGTATAAAGTTTGTATAACTTGTTGTCATACATTTATTGTCTAGTTCAAATCCTCCTGTACTATCAATATTTAAGTATACAAGCTCACTAGAAAGTAAATTTTCTGAATAATCAGTATCATCAATAAATCTCAAGTTTCTATATCCATCGTTAGGTTTAAATGCAATATTATATCCGCTATTACTAAATTTAGTATATACTCCTTCTGCATTTTTATAATATAACTCAACATTACTATCATATGTCTTACCATCTTTACTAATAAAGTAATATGATGGTGTTATTTTTACCTTTCTAGTATTATTTGTATTTGCACTTGGTATATAACCTGTTGTCTTAACATTAAAGCTAAATGTGTATCCAAGTTTTGGAGCATATGGATATCCAGTATTTAAATTAGAATACGGACCAACTGGAAGTGTAAGTAATTTTGTTACTACATTATTATGCCTATCAAATGTATATGATGAAGAATTAAGTGCCTCATTTGATATTAACTGTCCATATTTTACTATCTCATATATCCATTCAAATCTGCCAGTATAATAATTATCTTTTAAAGCAACAGTTCCATCTCTAAACACTGGCTTATATAGTATATCCTTAAAGTCTGTAATCTCAAATCCAAATATTCTAAATATACTATCACTTGCAAATTCTTTGTATGTAATATGGAATGCATCATCAATTGTCGTTTTTATTTTTGCACTAGAATCTGTATATAGTGATGTTCTACTTGCACCTTTTACTTGATTCATTCTTCCTGTCTGTCTACCACTAAATGTGTTATAATCTTCATCTTCATACAAATATTGTCCTGTACTTATATCATTTTCTAAAACATATTCTTTAAGGCTACTTGGAATATTTTTTGCTACCGCAAATATTTTTATAAAGTTTTCACCTTTTCCAACAGCTGGATCAGCATAAGTTCCTGTTGTTCTAGCAACGAAGTAATTTTCATTATTTGCAATACGTATAAGATCCAATGCTTCATGATATCCACTGCTTTCATGCTCTTTACATCCAAAGCACCATAAATCAAAATCAAATTGTAACCAGAATTCACTAGTATATTTCTCTGTTTCTACTCCTTCTCCATTTATTCCATATCCAACATCAGCATGAGAAACATCTGTATCAAAATGAAGTGTAAACTTAGTATTTTTACCTAATACGTTATTAATATCATTTGCAGCTATAATATGGTTTATAAGATCATCTGTTTCAATCCAGAATTCCTTTATTTTAACAGGAGATAAAATATTTAAATAAGCTGTCTGATCACTAAATCTAAGCGATTCCATATATCTATTATAACCTTTATTATTTTTTATTTTATCAGGTATTTTCTCACCATATTCATCATACTCAGATTCATCATCCCAAGTAAAGTTTGTATCATGAATATGATCTGCAACTTCAACTTTATGTTTTTTACTAGAATCTGGTTCTATCCAAGATTTTCCACTTGCTGCAGTAGTTGTTGTAGAACTACTTTCATAACTAATTTCATTAAGTTCAGTAGTTGTCCATGTATAATCTGAAAAATCTGGTTTTTTCCAATAAGTAGTACCATGATTTGTATAGTTAGTATAACTATCTTCTTCAGAATCTTTATATAGTATTCCATTATTTCCACTTGGCTTTGATGTTACAAGTTCATATTCTATAGTATATTCAAACGTACGCCTTCCATTACCAACACCGTTTTCTGCAGTATATAGTATTGATGTAGGTAAATTCATAAGTGTCCAATCATAAACATCTGTTACCTTTGTATTTTTTGAATTATCGGTAAAGCTAATATAATTTTTAGTATATTCGTATGATGATCCATTTTTAGTTGCTTCACCAGTTACATATGTACCATCATATCCTCTAACAGTTTTAGAATTATTATTTACTACAGTATCATTTCCATTTGCAAATTTTCTAGCATAATCTTTATTTTTAAAGTTTGTTGCATCAAATAACTTTTTAAGTTCATTTTGTCTTTTATCAACTTTTGAAATTTCACCATAATCTAATTTTGCTCCACAAGAAAGGAATGACCTTTGATTAAATAACTGCTGAGTAGTTTTTACCTGTCCATATCCAGTAACATTCATTCCACCATCCCATGTATAGCTATAATCAGTTTTATCTAACCAGTTATTATTCCTATCAAGTAATGTTATATCATCTTTATAATTAGCATTATGACTTAAATATTCTATATCTTCTCCATAATTTTTAGTAAATCTAAAGTAATCGTTATAGAAATTACTGATGCTATATCTTACACCTACTCTTAATGCTACTTCTGTATCAGTAACAGCATCTACCGATAATTGACATAAATTTTCTAACGATAGAGCCTCATCATATCCTATATCATCTGCTAAAAATACATATGAATTTTCAAAAGACCTATAGTTAGTAAGGTTATCTTTATAATTTCCACCTGATTTACCATTTGCTCCTATATATGCATATATTTTCACTGTACCATTATCATAATATGTAAATGATGCACCTTTATTTATTTGACCATATGTAAATGTTCCTTCTACATTAACTCCTGAGCCATATGGATTATACGTATAACTATTTCCAGTATATGTTCCATTACTATAACCATATGCTCTACTATTTCCATCTGATACATTTGGACTTAACCTATTTATTTTATTTACATAATCAGAACCACCAATTGTCATTGCACTATTATAATAAGTACTATCTCTAGCAATATATGCACTACTAGTAATATATGGTGCAACTTTACCTTGATATGTAGAATTCCAAGGAACATCTAAGCTAAATTCATTACTATTACCTCCACCCCAATTTTTAAAATTAGGATCTATTCCCCAACTTACAGATAGGAAATTAGGTGATTCATATCTTTGTGCATTAGAATATAGACCATTAGAATTATTTGTATTAAATAAATTTTCATAATTATTACTTGTTGGAACTACAATTTTATTTCCATTAAATATTTCAGGACCTAAGTCATCTCCAGTTTTATCGTATATAATCATATCTTTTATCTTGTACATCTTGAAGTTTTCAATAGTATAATATTTAAGTGTATATGATCCTAAATATTCTCTTTTTGATTTTGCATAATCTCTTACACTTACTAGGCTAACTGTTGACATTGAATTAAATCTGTCTTTAAAATATTTTTCAAATTCAGCTTTTTTCATACCAGCTACAACTAGGTCAGTATTACCAATTCCACTATTTTTCCTATCAGGAAGCTTTCCATTTGAATCTATTTTTGATTTTGGTATAATATATTTTTCATCATTCCAGTTTGCAGTATCTACAAGTAACATGTATTTATCATCATATGAAGTTATAAAACATTTTTCATCATGATAATGTCCAACATAAAGACTTGTTCTTTTTTCAATTTCATCCGAACTACCATTATTATATAGTTTTCCATTTTCATTTTTTGCCTGTGCATAATATTTACTCCAATTACATGATACTCCATTTGCTGCATTATTTTTTGCCTTAGCTGTACCAGAAGTTGTTCCGCTTCCTATAACAATTCCTTTACAACTAGAACATCTAGCACCACTTGCACTATTTAATGTAAGTGTTGCTTCATACGAAGAATAATGATATTTTCCATCTATACAATATCCTGATTTTACATCCTCATTAGAATGATGGCCCTTAATATTCAATATAAAATATGGATTATTTCCTCCTATAATATAAGTATAGGTATTGGAATTTCCGCAATTTTGGCAATTAATTTTTACTGTAATCTTTGTACCTGATTCAAATTCACTTTCACTAGTAAGTCTACAGCATGATGCATCATGTTCATGATCACCATCGGCACTATATGTGCCTGTTGCATATGGGCACTTATAGTAGTCATTATAAGTTATATTCATTTCCCAATACTTTCTAAAAGTATTTTTAGTTGTAAGTGATATACTTGATCCATTATTATCTTTATAATAACTTATATTCTTACTAGTAGAAATCGCAGCAGTATTAGATTTATATAAGAATATATCTTTATTTACCTTGCTATAGCTAAAGCTTGGAAGTGGTCCCTCTTTTGCCCATCTAATAACATATACAAATGAACGTCTTGCTTCTATTGTTTTTGTTATATCAAATACTCTTTCGTTTACTTTCCATGTCATTGCACGAACTATATATGAATAAGCATCACTTGCATATGGAGATACATATTCTCCTGATGGAACAAAGTCATATGAAACTGTACCCATACTTCCATTTACAGTTACATCATTAGCACTTCCTTCTGTAAATGTTGATTTTACAAATTTAAATCTATTTAGAAGGCTACTTTTACTAATACCTGCTACCGAATTATTTCTTCCTTGTGATGTTACAACTCCATTATAATTACTCACATTTTGTGCTAATGTATCAGTAATTATAAAATCTTCATCACGTGTATTAGTAACACTTATAAATTGAAGTTTTCCTTTAATATCCATATTTCCTAATACTATGTAATTATACTCTGCTTCTTCAAATATCTCTTTATATGTTAATATAAGTCCAACAGTTTCTTTATTCTGTGTAAATGTATATGAACGAGGATTAGATAATTTTAATGTAACTCTATTATCCCTAACATAACTTACTAGTTCAGCTAAATTTATATTATATGCGATGTATGAATTTCCAAGATCTAAAGTATATCTCCTATCATCTATTACACATTCAGAGTTAAATGCCATATTATATTTTGACATATCTACTCTAAATTCTTCATCAAACACATCCCTAGCACCGCTTTTATTAACTACAGAACTTGCTCTTTGAACAGTACTACCATTTGTATTATCTACAACTGTAGTAGTTTTTAAGTTTGTATATGTTCTTTTAGGGTCTTTATAGTTTCTATCAACTCTGTTATATTCCATTATTCTGTACTGAACTAGTATTTTATTCTCAGTATTAACTTGATCATATACAAGCTTTAATAATAAGTTGTCTTTTGAGTTCAAACTTGCATTTAATGGATTAGTTACCTTTTTTGTACTACCATTAAGATTTTTTATTGCCGTATCCATATTAGCATTTATAACATATTTACATTCACTTAAGTTAAGTTTATATTTAATTGTTTTTCCATAACTATCTGTTATTGTTAAATTTTCTTTTGCATTAAATTGCACTGAACTTGTTGTTGTAACTTCAAAACTGAAATGTTCATCAAATTCATTACTTGCTTTACCTATATATTTATCATCTGATGAATAACCTATAGAACTTGAATTTACTTTTACTGTAGTATTTGACTTTTTACCCCACTCAGTAGTTCTTATAGCCGATGAATAACTTTCTTTGTTTTTATCATACTCTCTTCTATTATACTGTATATAAATATTGGCTAAAGGTTTTTGAGCAAGAGGGATACGTATGATGTTGTCAAAATTATTAAGCATGGATACTTCTGTCTTAGGTGTCTTTTTAGCCATATAAGTTTTACCGTTTTCATCAATTAACTCTTCACCAATTTGGTAACCTGTATTATTAAAAGAAAACACAGATCCATATTGAACGGCATAGATTGCAGCGGAACCTGATCTAAAAGTTGCAGGCGATGGCGAAAAATTGATAGATGTTCCATAAAGGTTTCCCCATACCCCAGTTGGAATAGTTTGTCCATATGATTCTGTTGCAATACTTCTCGAAAATCTTACACCATAATCATTTAAAGATTTTAAAACAGCTGCTTCAGACATATTATATACTTCTTCATACTTTGAAACTATTCTTTCTATACCTTTTGCAGTAAGTATTTCTATATCTTGATTTAAATCAAGAGCAGCAACATCATTATGTGCACTATGATGTAAAGCCCTATTTTGGTACAATCTATATCCTGAATCATTTTCCATTGCTATAGATTTCGCCAATGGAAATTTTATAGTATACTTAGTATGCTCTCCATTTGTTAACCTAGTTTGATCAGATATCTTATTTTTTGTATTTATATATGTTGTATTTGCTATAAAATTTAAATCTATATACCTGTCCAAATTACCTGTACTTACTACATCAGATTTTACCTTAACCTTAGTTGAAGTTCCATCTGGTAAACTGACAGATATCTCTTGTTCTTGACTATAACTTGGTAAAGTATCATATATAGCTTTTAAAATACCATCATCAAAATCTTCTATTTCTCCCAAATGTCCTTCTCTACCATAATCTCTAGTCTCCTCCTCTCCAGGTCCTAGAGATTTTTTATACTCAGTTGTATATGTTGATGATATATATTCTTTTTCAACAAGTCCTGTAAAAAGTGCTTCTCTAACATTGTATGAATAGTAGTTACCATCTAAATTCTCGCTTTCATCTCCCTCCATGTTAGCATATGTACCTACCCAGTCCGTTGTAAGACCTGATCCTGAATAATTCTTAACTGCAAATCCTACATACATATCGTAATAATTAGAATGATTAGAAGAATTTCTTTTACTTCCTGTTGGATCGACATAAGTACCAACAAATGTAATATCAACAGCATAAACTGAAACATTTAGTGCAAGGAAGAATACTATGAAAACAGATAATAAATATCTTATTTTTTTCATTTATTCTACCTCCCCCGAAGAAGTATTATTTTTTGTACAAGTGATATTTAAGTCATCAGAATTTAAAGTTATTTCTCCAATTGGTACTTGAGATTCTAAATATGGGTTGTCTGCGTTTAAAGCATTAGTAAGTTTTGCATCTGCATATATTACATATGAACTTTCGTTATATGTATATGTATCTCCATAGAATCCATCATATAATAATAGATTGTCTCTTGTATCTGCTGACTCTATATTTAATTCTATCTTTATTCTTGCTCTATAACTACCTCCATCAAAGTATATACAAGGCTCCATTAAAGTAACATCTGCTGACATTTTTATATGATTATCAAGAACATACTGATAATAATCTACAACTGATGTTGTAAGAGATGTAAATACTAAATAATTATCTAATTCATCTGTATAAGTTACTAAATTTATTGTATTAAAATCAACATTAAGTACTGCTTCATAATATGATTCAACATATTCTTTTATTTGAGAATAATACTTACTTTGGTATAAATATAACTCTTTTGCATCCATTGTATCAAGAAGTGGAGTTCCTTCATCAAATTCATATTCATACACTTTATTTGGCACATCAAAAAGAATATATGGATATTTATCTGAATTACTTGGCATATCTGAAAATCTAAGTCTTGAACCATCAATTGCAACAAATGCCAATTTTTCTAAACTGTTTACAACTAGCTCATTTACTTCGCCTTTTATTACTTTTTTTCTTCCATCTATATTTTCAGGTTTTACTGCAATTACTTCATTTGCTACATAATCTGCAAATGCAATTTGAGTTTCTGTGCTATATGTTTCAGGTTTATTTAAAACTGTATAATCAAGTGATGATGCTTCTTTATCAGAAAAACGAGATTTTGCATTTTCAAAATATCTAACTACTTCTTCATATGTAGGAGTTTCCATATAATTTTCTTTTGTTATTTCTGATTTTGATATTATTCCTACAGCTATAGCATACTCTACAAAAGTTTGATTTGGATATTCATTATATTCTTCTGCAAACCAAGTTATATCTTTAGTATTAAGTACTGTAGCTATTGCCATAGTTACAGCCTCTGCTTTATTTATAGTTTCAGATGATTTAACACTTTTATTCTCATATAGTTCATTAAATCCATACGTATTCATTTTTTCTTCATACTGTCTATATTTTTTAGCATATGCAGATTTATTTATATTTAATATAACTCCTATTAATATAGCTATTACAAAAACAGCTATTAAAAAAATAAATATTCCATTTCTTAATTTTTTATCAGTTGATATTTTATTAAATACGTTATTTATCAAAGAAACAATATCCAGTTTAGCCTTGTTAGCATTTACTCCAGCCTTACTCTTTGTTTTACTTCTTGTTGATTTTTTTATTAGTTCTTTTTTCTTATCTTCCATAAAAACCTCCTATGGATTGCATAAAGGACAAGGATAATATCCTAAAATTGCTGCCATTTCTTTTGTATATGTAATATTTTGGTTATAACTTATATTATATACACCATATACTTTATTATTTGTCACTACAGTATCTTTTGCATATGCCTTATATTCTAAGCAATCTTTAGTTTTATGATAAAGTCTACTTGCAAATTTACTTTCACCTGCAGGTGATTCAGTTAAATAATATTTGTGAGTTAAAACTAAATCAGAAACGTTATATGCTTTGTAATTTAAATATTTATTTCCAACTTTTATTCCTTGAACTAAAGCAAGCATACCAACATTTTGTATATAATTATACATTTCATCATCAGAATCCACTGTAAATGAGAAATTATATGAAATTCCTCTTTCATGAGCAAATTCATTATTTTTATTTGCAGCATAAGTAAGTTCCTCAGTGACTATATCTACTAATACTTCTTTTCTTATACTTTTTAAATTATTTAGTATGACAGATTTTGCAGTTTCTAAATTACTACCCTCAACACCTAGAAATAACCTTTCATTATTTTCCTCATCTGACATATAAAATTCCTTCGTATCAAGCTGTACCCATTTTTCCTTACTTGTTAATCCAATAACTTTTCCATCACTTATTATTGGAACATTATACTCTATTTTTTTTTGTCTAACTGTATGGAATATTCTATCATCTGTTGTAAATTCAACACTATGCAAACTTACAAAGTGCTTATCATAATCATCTGGCATTATAACATCATCTGTTATTTCATTTATATTATTTTCTTTTACCCATTTATTATCCTTTATAGTATAATAATTTCCATCTTTATCTAAAGCATATGTATATGAAAAATAACGTTTTGGCTTAAGCACGTGCCTAGCTAGTCCATCTATTTTTTCTATAGAAGATATATATACTCCATTATAATCTATTACTGCTATTACTGGTACATAATACTGTATTAATTCTTGTGTTGCTTTATCTGCATATAAATCTAGATTGTTATAAAACGAATCAAAAAATGTAGATACTGCAACTTCTGCATTAATACTTATTTTATTATCAACTTCACCTGAGTAACCATAATCATTTAATACTTCATCATTTTCTATAGTTTTCATTTGGTTTATTGAATCTTCAACAGCTGAATCTATAACTCTTTGATAATACATTTCTTGCTGGTATGTCCTTATAATAAATGCTATATTTACATATGCCATAAGCATAAATGGAATTGTTACAGCAATAAATATCAAAGCATAATCCGTTATTTTCATCTTTTCACCTACTTATCTACATTTTTATAATTAAAAAGTTATTTTTTTATTCCATTTACGAGCACAAGCCCGCCATAATCTATATCTATTTTACTCTTTGTTTCCATTATTTTTATATTTGCTAAAAAAGAATCTGCTTTTGTTATATTTGTATTATTCACTCTAACAAAAAACTTTTCTCCTTTTTCTAAGTTATATTGTTCTCCTTTTTCCAATTTTTCTAATATGTCATCTGTATACTCTATTATATATTCCTGCTTATATGTGCCATCACCTAAACTAATTATTCTACTCTTATGTACTTCCATTTCAACATTAAATGTATTCTGCGTTGCGCCTATTTCTACTAGCATATCTTGATAAATATCATTATTTAAAATTCCTGTAGTTCTAACCTTATCTGCAAAGTTGGTTACAGACTTTAAAATCAAGTTATATGACATATCATCTTGTCTTGTAAATATGTTATATACGGGAAGTATTATTATTAAAAGAACAAAAATTATAGCTGTTATTATTAAACTTACATTTGCTTCCACTTTAATTACTTCCCCCTATCTTTTAAATTAAATTTCTATAAATTCCACATAATTTCCACTTAAATTTTGTCTTTTATATTTTCCTAGAAGATTTATATTATCTAACGAAGCTGGTATTGAACTAGAACTACCACTATCTTTTATATAAACTTTAATCATATAATTAAGACCACTATATTTTTCACCGTTATATTTTGCTCCATAACTGTAATTTCCTTTGTTATCTTTATACATACCATAGTTATTAATAAGAGTATAAAGTTCATATCCATTTATTATATAATCTCCGCTTTCACCTTGATAATTAATTAAATCCTCGTTTTTGGTAACTGCATCACTAATAGAATCATCATTTACAGATTCAGAAATTTTTGATACATAATTATTTACACTATTAAATAAATTTATAGTTATTGTTACTGCTGTTATAAATATAAATATATAAACAGCTTGATATATAAGTCCATTTATCGATGAATTTTCCATTTTTTCACTTCCCTTTTAATAATATCTAAGCATCTGTCTATTTAATTTTTAGCTTTTTAATGCTAATTATTAATAACTCTAATTCCTAATAATTGGCCTTCCCTCAATAGGTCCACTTTCACTTTTTAATAGCATTGTATATATTATTCCTATACTACCATCTGTATTTTCTATTACTGTACAATAATATTTCCCACTTAAGCTTATATCATTATTTAACTCTTCTAAAAGTTGTTTTTTAGAATTAAGTCCACTTCTGTTATTTATATACACATTATCATTACTCTTATACTTATTAATCATATTATATATTTCTATACCTGTCAATGTACCATCTGATGTAAAACGATTTCCATCATAATTTGTAACATTATACTTAGAGAACTCGTCCATTGACATTATAGTTGCATAATCTATTTTAGAAATATTTCCATATATATCTAAAACATAACCTAAAAGCACAAATACAGCTGTTGTTATCATCAAAGTTGCAAATACACCAACGCCAACCATAATAGCCTTATTTGTAACAAAGTTCATAAAATCACCCCTAGCTTAGTTCCAATATTTTTCAGAAGTTATGATTCCACCATAATTAACATAGATTCTTGTTGACATATTAGGATTACCTGCAGCTGAAGTAAAACTGCCAAAAATAGATGCTGCTATAGTCTTATTGTTATTTTTAACTCTTATATTAAATTCATCACCTATATTCATTACATATATAGCAGTCTCTAATGTATCATAATTTTTATTTACTCCAAATAAATTAACTCTTACAGGTATATCAGCTATGTTTATACGTAAGTAATCTTTATTCTCATTTTTTAATAAGTTTGTAAAAGATATCTGACCTACTTTAGATCCAATTCCCATATTATTATCTTTAATACCCAATGTGTCTAAAATCTGCTCCTCAGTATATATTTCAGTTACATTTATATACCCATCTGAATTTCCACTTGGATAACATTTATTTGCCTTATGTTCCATATATATATCAAAAGTATTACCTGTTTTGACAAGCTTATTTTTAAGTTCTAAATACATATCAGCTGAAATATATCCCTTTGTTTTTACTTCCTCTACAAACTCACTCACATATTTAGTAGAAAGTGCATATGCAAGATCATCTTTTTTTTCATAAGCTATATATATTGGAAATATGAAAAATATAATTACAGATAAAAGTACTGCTATTACAATTTGAACTGTATCATCCATATTATTCTCCTTAAATTAATTATTTTAATGTTATATTATATATAGTAACTCCGTTTTCTTTTTCTTCTTTTGTAAGTGTATATTCTCTTGTAGGATTAATATTAAATATTATATTTTTATAGCTTTCTATACTAAAGCCCATATCAGAACTTTCACTACAATTAGCATTTGATATAACATCTATTTTAGACCCAGTTAAAAGTATTAAATTATATATATTTATTACAACTAATGGACTATTATAATAATAATTAACTAAATTTTTCACCTCTGTTCCTGTTATACTATTACCATTTTTAGCTTCAGTAAGAGATGCCTCTATTTCCATAGAATAAAATTTTTCTGTTTCAAAATCTGTAAGTCCTGCAATTTTTTGAGCTTGTGAATAATACATCATAATAGCAGAAAATACAATAATAATTATAAGGACTGAAACACCTATAGTTATGGCTCTTACCATTATTTCTTCATTCATAAAATTCACCGCCTAAACTTATATAATGTGTTAGACATTTATACTGGCATATATTTTTTTATATATACCAATATAAATATCTAACAATACATATAATGCATTGCTAAATATTTATATTAAATTATTAATCTATTCTTACAAATACTATACCCATAGTTCTACCTGTAGTTGTATTTGTAATAAGTGCAGATTTATATTTGTTACTTGCACTTATAGCTTTAAGTGCATTAGATAGGTCTGTACTAGCCTGAGTTTCAAGCATAGCATTTGTTACAGTTACTCCAGTTATAGTGCTTGCTGTTCCATTTGATGATACAGTAAGAGTACCACTACTAGCTTTTATATATGACTTGTTTACAGAATATGGTTTAGCAGCTGTACCATTGTTAGTTGTACCAGTAGCTGTACATGCTGTTAAATTTGAATTTCTAGCAGTTACAACGTATACAGCCAAATCTTCTCTTTCAGTTAGTTTTCTTATTTCAGCAGCTACTTGTCTTCCACTCCATGACACTTGGTCATAATTTGATTTTAAAGACTCATCAAGATCATCACCCATACTTCCAAGTTGTTTTGTTCCAGAGTTGATTAAATCTTGACCAATACCAGTTATCATCATTACAGCTGCTATAACTATGATAGTTATAAATAGTCCAACACCTATCATAATTGCCTTTTGTGCATTATCCATATAAAATTCCCTCCTTTAATTATAAAAATATATGTTAAACACATTGAATAAAATGTGAATTAACCAAAATTATAACATTTCAGTAAAGTAACTCATCATTTGCATTATACTTACTATAAGTAGTGGACCGACTAAATATCCACCAATAAGTAGTACCATTGGAGTAAATCCTAATACTTTTCCTATAGTTACTTTCTTTTGTATTAAAGCTTCATTTGACTGCTTTCTCTTTTCATAGTAATATTCTCTTTCAGTTTCAAGTTCATCAAATGCTGCCCTAATAGGTATTCTTTCAACAGCTGATTGAAGCTGTTCTACTATTCTTACGAAATCTTTGTGTGGAACTGAATCTTTTAGTTCCTCTAAAGCTTCATAAGCACCCGCCTCATAGTTATTAAGGCAAGTAGAAATTGGCTCTTTAAATGCATATGAAAATCTTGCCAGCCATTCAAGTATAGTTTGTACATCTACTCTTTCTATATACATAAGCATAAGAATAATAGACTGAAACTGCATAATCTCATTTTCTTTTTCCATAGCACGTATCTTCTCTTTAAACATAAGAACACCTGTTGGAACTAAATATCCAATCAGCGCACAAACAAGTGCCACTAAAAAATGCCATGCTTTGAAATATACATTATCTAAACTCTCTATTTTTCCATATATTCTATCTATGTCGCTATCAGTTAGTTTTATACTTGAATCACTAGCAACTGCTGCTGACAGTTCTTCTCTTGATTTAACAGAATTACTGTATTTATTTATAATTTCCTTATCTGCATTATTAAGCGCATTTGCTGCTTTCATTTGTTCTTCAGAAAGTGTACCAAATGATAAAAATTCATCACTTATACTATTATATATTGCATTTATGTTTATAAACTGAAGATTTACCATAAGAAATAGTACTACTATAAATGTAATAGTAAATGTTGTAAGCTTATTTACATATAACCACTCAAGTGTTAAATATGCATTGTTGCTTTTTATTAAATTCTCTATTTTTCTTCTTTTACTTGTATGTTTTTTAGGTTTAAAAGCATCAACCAGAATTTTTATAAATTCTATTCTATATAACTTGTCTTGCCATCTAACAGCTGCCACTCTATCAAATTTTATTTGTTCTGAATCTTCTTTTAATATTCTTAAAAATAGGTAACATACAAATATTGATATAAGTATTAGCGACTGAATTACAAACCCAGTTGTACTAGCATAAAAGTTAGTAAGTGATGGGAAGTTACTCTCGGCCCAACTTTGAAGTGGTTTTATAAATATGATTGGGCAAACAGCTATTACTGTTAAGCTTCTAAAATGATAATTTATTTTATCTTGTTTTAATATTTCTAGATATGCATCACTTAAAATATTATTTAAGTTTTTAAGATATACTGATGTTTCATTTACTTTTCTATCTCCAAGTTCAAGTGTAAGATAAGAAACACCTGCAAATAATTTTAAGAATCTATTTGGTGCTGTATCATAATATCTTTCTAGTTCAGTTTCAGGATCTTCAGCTATCATAGCTTCCTTTATTCTTTTAAGCTGAGGAACTATATCTTTTTCACCAAGTTCATCTATAGCAGCTTCAAAAGATTCTTCAATCATTCCATGTTCATGAAAAGCATGTCTAATATTAGTGAATGCCTCTTGCATCTGTCTTAATATTCTGCTTGATACAGATGTTATTCTCATGTCTATAATCTTTTCTGTTACTATTAAAACACCTATAATTAGTATTAAAGACATGTATAAATCATCAACTAGATTTACTAAAATAAGCATAGATGCAAACATTACAATAAGGGCTATAAATAGGTTTTTAGCAGATTGCTTTCTAATTTCATATTCAGTATAATCATTAGTCATCTCAAGCTTTAGTCTCGTCTTTTTTAAATAATACTTTATAACTGGTATTTTTACAAAACCATTATATATCATCTGAAAAAATCTGTCAGAGTTATCACTAACTGATTTTTTATTTACAACCTTTACTTTATCTTTCTCATATAGCCTAGTGTTCTTAGAATATTGTTTTCTTAAGTATGCATACCAGATAAGCATAGCGGCAAGTCCAATACTTGCAAATATCATAATCCCTATAATTAATTTCATCATATGCTTATCACCTCCATGCTGTATCTAAGAACTTATCAAAATCCTTTATATCATCTGGAGCCATATTTTCTCTCATCGCTTTTATATTAGCCTCTGAAATTTCATGTGTAAATACATATTTACCATCATGATATTCTACAATATTGTGATATTCATAATGACTTTTCATTGTCATATGTTCAAAGAATTCAACTGAATTATCCATAAATGCATCAAGCTTATCTTCCATAGTCTTAGCTTTTCTAAAATCTCTATTATAATTAAATGGTCTTTCAACTGGAATACACTCAGTTATTCTTTCTATAAATCTTGTTCCATCAACATCTCTTTTTAGATGTATATCGAAGTTTATTACAGATACAACCTGAACTTCTGCAACATCTTCAGAATCGAACATTCCTATCTTTAAAAGTGAGTTACGAAGAGCTGTTATAAGGTTAGGAAATGTTTTTGCATGGTGAGTAAATAATGTAAATTTAGATGCAACCTGCGCCATCTGAATCATCCATGCAGCAACTGGATCAGTTGCAACCTCACCCAAGATATTAACACCACCATCTGTCTTTTTCTGAACATCAAGACCTTGCTGACCTGATATTGTTTCAGTTTCTCTTAAAGACAGAATGTTGTGATATGGATATATTTTACGAAGATGTAGCTCGAAGGCCATCTCTTGTACCCTTATAGTTATTGTTGGGTATATATATTTCATTATAGCCATTAGAAGTGTAGTCTTACCACATCCCTGCTCACCAGTGATTGCTGTTACTCTAGCACCACGTATTAAGAATTTTAAAAATTCTATTACGTTTTCTTTATTTTCATGTACTAAAAGCTGCTCTGCTGATATAAGAGTTGGAGGCGTAAATTTTCTTAAGAAAAACGCCCAAGACTCTGCAAAGTTCGGTCTTAAAACAACTATACGCGAACCATCTTTCATTTCATTTACTTTATAACCAACAGATTCTGAAAGTTGTCCAGGATTGTTATATTTATATATATTTTGACAAACTCTCTTAAGTTCTCTTTCACTACCAAAAGATAAGAACTGAAGATAGGTAGCTTTACCTTTAAAGAATATCCATACAGAATCATAAGACATTGGTATTTTACCATCTCTCATTTGCTGTATATAATCATCAAGTCCAGCTAGCTGATCTAAGAATGATGGAGGTATACCAGATACACCACCAGATACACCATCAATGTTCATATCTCTTATATCATCTATTACGCTGTATCCTTTATATCCTTGATATATTCTTTGTACAACAACATCTAATTTATCTTCAAATGTAAGTGAAGATAGGTTTATTTCTTTATCAAAGATATCATCTATCTCCTCAGCAGTAATTACATACGATGGAGTTGTTGGATCAAAAATATATTTTTCTCTATCTAGATCATATTTTGTTATAATCTGAGTTAATGCATCTGCTTTAAATTCTTTTTTAAATTCATGCATTAAAATCTCAAATTTATCTTGTGATGTAAGAAGATCTTTATCATCAAAAGGTATTGCATGATGTATATTTAATTCATTTACCTTATAGTTATTTCTAAGCAAATCAAATATAAGAGTCATAACATATTTTTTATCATTTACATCAGCATAACCTGCTCCTTTTAGAGCCTTCTTTAATTCATATTTTATATTTTTCCTTCTTTGGAATTCTTCTTCAGAAAGAGCCAGGTCATATAGATTCATTCTTGTAATTTCATCAAATTGCTTTTTTATAAATTCTTGCATTACTGGAATACTATATTTTTCTTTTTCTCTTTCAAGTTCAATTTCTACATCCTTACTATTCGTATTTTTTACTTTGCTTCTAACAAATGCTACTACTATTAATATAATTACGCCAATTATAAGAATGTTTAGCACTAGTGCTACACTCATATTCTCCCCCCTTAAAATGCAAGTTTTAATAATCTTTTATCTTAGACTCTTTTATTATTCTTTCTAAAAGTTCATTTACATTTGCAATAAAATTGCCATTATAATCTGAAAGATCTGCATTCATGTTCTTATAGAAGAAATCTATAACATCTCCATCGTTTAAACTTTCAGCGAAATACAAGTTATGTGGTACAACAAAAATATCCTCTTTTATTAAAAATTTTCTTTTTAAATTACGAACGTTGTATTTAGATTTTTCTTCATAATCCCCAATTACAAATATTTTAGCCTTATCTTTTATTTCCGATACTTTATTTACCGCATCAAAAAATTCATTAAATTTTATTATATCTTGGTTAAGTATGCACACTACTACATCTGCAGTAGATAAAATATCTAAGATTTTTTTATCTTTAGTGCCTTTTGGAGCATCTATAAATACTAAATCATATATTTCATCTGCTCTTTCTGAAATAAGTGTTAAATTTTCTAAAATTTGTCCGTACTGACCTTTTTCTCCAGAAGTATTACCATATAATATATCTAATCTTTCTTTTAAGACTGGTTTTGCATAATTTTTTATAGTAGAGGCTGATAATTTATTACTAACAACAATTTTGAGTAATGCTCCTATTCCTGTTTCCGCACTATTAAATACACCACTTTGAAGAAGTTGATCATAAGGAGTAAATGCTGCTTCTATCTTCCTAGATTTTTCGTTTGCTTGCATAAGTATACATTTAGCTTTATGTATTATACCCATAAGAGTTGACACAGCTACTATAGTATGTGTAGATGCTGACGCACCTTCTAGTGGGCTCCAAAAAACTATTTTTGCCATAATTTTCTACATTCCTCCTTTTTTAATTATATTTTTTATCATCGCTGGATTTGCATCTTCAATAATAGATGTGATTATATTTATCATAGAATTTATGAACATTTTTGAATGTTTTTTTATTTGCACCATTCCACTTATTAGGAAATCTTGATATAACATTCTGTCTCTTTCATCTTCGGCTATTTCAATCATATTTTCATCCCAATTAAATTCATAAGAATTCATTCTATCTTCAAAATATTTATCTGCTACCCTAGTTACTAGTCCTCTATACATAACTTTTATTGGCTTTACATTACTTTCAGAGGTTGTATACACCTTTATTGAACTTATTATATCTTCATTTTTCTTAAAAGTAAGCATACTCGTATCCATGACAAAATAAATTTTATCAAATGGTTTACTTCTAAAGAATTCATATGTTTTAGGATTATCTATATCAAGTATTACATAATCATATAAGCCTATATTTATTTTATGCTCACATAAATAGTTTTCAAGTTCTGCCATACTTTCAAATCCTACTGCATAATCAACTTTATCATATTGATTTATATATTTTTTATCAGTAGTTTCAAGTGTTGGAATTGCATAAGCATATTTTCCATCAAAAGTTCCATCTATTACAAGGACTGTTTTTCCAAGCATTTGTATTGTTTTAGATAAACTTACGACTAAGTCTACCTTATCTGTATATCCTATCATTCCAATAATTTTCATTTAACTATACCACCTCTATATATTATTGCTCAACAGCCATTATAGCATTTCTTTGTTCCTTTTGTGCATTTATTGCATTTTGTGCACCTTCTACAAGTTTTTGATATTCTTCCTCTAATGTTTCTTGTGAGTTCTTAACAACTTTTATTTGATTATTACGTGATTCTATATTTTGTCTTACATATTCATTTAATTTATTTTTAGCAACACTTGTTATATTAGGATCATTTCTCATTGCTTCCATAACAATTGAAGTTGGCTGATATGTCTGAACAGTTGAAGTTGTGCTTGCAACTAAATTTCTATATCTTTTTATAAAGTTATATATAATTTCTGCTTTTTCATCTTCAATTGTATAAGAAGTATCATTGCTGTTTTGTGCACCATCTATATCATTAATTTCATCATCATTATCATTTGATGCATTATCAGTTATACTTTCGTAGCTATTAGAATATAACTCTGGAAGCTCTGATTTTATAAGTGCTGTTAAGTTTCCTTTTATTATTTCTTTATTATTTTCGTTAAAGTAATTAATTTGAGATTGATCTACATACTCTATACAATAAAGTTTTGCTCCCTCATTTAAGTATGTATCAACTATCGCGCTATTAACTAAAGATCTTTGTTCTTCTGTTAAATCAAACCATATAGTTTCATTTAATATTTGTTTTACTTGCAGTTCAGGTATTACTACATAATCTGTTCCATTAGGGAACTGAACTCTTAAATCAACATATGCTCCCTCTACTAGGTTTGTTGGAAGAATTACTGTATTAAGCTCAGTTTCTCTTAGGTCATTATCCGGAAGATCCTCTGCTATCATATCCTCAGTAATTGGCATATTTGCAGCAATACTATATTTTGCTACAATGTTGTCGCCAACACTTGATAATGCTCCTAATGGCACCATGTTAATGTGTACTCTAGTTGTAGTTAGCATATCATTTGTTATAGTCTGACCTTGTACTATTGTTTGATTAGTTACATACACTTCTTTCGTATATTTTTCCAAGTAATTCTTATTTGTTCCCTTTTTATAACTACCAACTGTTACTGAGGAATATACAGAAATACCTATAATTCCAACCAAACCAACTCCTATACCAGCTGCAAGACCAGTATAAAATTTTTTCTTAATTTGACTCATTCCTATCATATATCTTTCCCTCCATGAAATATATTATTCATCTTTCCTACTTTATCATAAAGAGTAAAAAAATTCAACGTATCTCACATAAAATCTGCTGAATTTTTAACTTATATACAAATTTTTACCTATTTCATTTTTCTTTTGTAACAATTGTGTAACATTGCCTTGCAATCAATTATTAATGCTATATCAATTATATTTTTATCATCATATTATAATTAATTAGAGCTATGTAAAAAATTCAGAAAGTTATCACAGTAAAGTTAGTAACTTTATTGATTTATTTTTATTTATTAATTATAATAAATTTGGTGAGATATATGAAAATATCCGTAAAAAAATTATTAATTTTCTTTATATATTTTAGCATACTTTTATTTATATTATTATTTACTTTATACTTATATAAAGCTTACGCTCCTAAAAAATACACTAATTATGATGAAATAATATCTGTTTCAAATAACACAGATTTTGAAGTTGTTTTTTATAACTTTAGAGATGAAATGGTAGGTATAAATTATTATGACTTAGAGCTTTCTACTAATAAGGTTGGAGAAGATATATTAGTTAGAAGTTATAATAAAAGTGATGAGATTTCTTATACAAAATTTAGTATAATTTTAGATAAAATTTCAGATTTAGCAAATACCAGTTATATACTAAATGAATATAATATAATAAGATATGGCGGAGAAAAAGTTATAATATCACAAGAAGATTTTCAAATTTTACTAGATTATATTAATTACATAGATATTCTTAAAGATTTATCTAATTATTAGATAATAAAAGAAAGCAGAATTACTGCTTTCTTTTATTATAATTTATTATTAACTAATATTTGCAAATTTGTTTAATATATTTACATAATAATCCATAAAATTTGATTTTTCAATAGGTTCTTTTATTATTAAATCAGCCTCAGCTAAAATGTTATCAGGATTGTTTTTTTCTATATACTTTACTTTCCCTACGACTGCGCCCTTCTCCATAGGAGCTTTAGTAGTATAGTAATCTGCCACTGTATCGTACTCTATTTTAGTTCCCTTTGATTTTAAAATTGTTAATGTATCAGTATATACTTCATATTCTTTTCCTATCGATTTTTCTACTTTTATTTTAGCTACTGGTACATCCTTATTTGTTATATTTTCAGTTTCAAAGTTTGAAAATGCAAAATCTAAAAGCTGTTTTGCCTCTTCGTTTCTTATATCAGATGATGGAGCTTTGCATACTACAGCTATAAAGCTTACATTATTCCTTGTTGCACTAGCTGATAAATTATATCCTGCATTGCTAGTATATCCAGTTTTAAGTCCTGTAGCTCCATCGTAAAATCTAATAAGCTTATTTGTACTACTAAGTGAAAAAGTACCATTTCTAAGTGTATCCATCCATATGCTAGTATACTTTAAAATATCTGGATGTTTTAATATAAGCTCTCTAGACATTATACTTATATCTCTTGCTGTAGTATAATGATTATCTTCATCTAATCCATGACAATCAACAAAATTAGTTCCTGTCATTCCAAGACTTTTTGCTTTTTCATTCATCATATTTACAAAATTTGTTTCACTTCCACCTAAATGTTCAGCCATAGCAAGTGTTACATCTATGAGGTTGAAATTATTGCAGGAAAAATAATTTAATTAAAAAACTTAAATTTATAATGTACCTCTATTTCATTTTTTGAAACTTCAATCTTATAAATAAGTTTGTCTATTAATTCTTTACTTATATTATTCTTTATTTCATTATTCTTATTACTTATAATATTCTTTAATTCTATAATATCTTCATTGTTAAAATTTTCTTTTATAATTTCACATTCTTTAATTTCATTTTTTATTTTTTCTCTTTTAAGTTTTAATTCTTCTGTTTTAAGTACATATTCTTCATCAGTAATTTTCATATCCAACTTATCAATATATATAGAATCAATAGTATCATTTATCCTATTATAAGTATAATTTAATTTTTTTATTTTTTCTTCTATACCTATTATATTATATTCTTTTCTTTTTAAAAGAATATCATTTTCTGCATCAGAAATATTAAACATATTATTATAATGTTCTATTATATTATCAATTATAACTTTTTCTAACTTATAATAATTATAGTAGAACTTATCACAACAATTGATTTTAGATTTTGGACATGATATTTCAACTTGTTTTTCACTTTTAATAGAAAAATTAAGTTTTCTTCCACATTTTGCACAGGAAAGATATGGTCTTAGTAAAAAATTATACTTTAATTTATTATGCTTGCCATTTTTGGATTTGATTATTTCTTGTACTTTATAAAATGTTTCTTTATCTATAATAGGCTCGTGCATATTTTCAGTAACAATCCATTCATCACTATTAGTTGCCTTTTTTAATTTAGATTTATAGCTTATTTTATTAACTACATTTCTTACTACACTTCCTATATATACTTGATTTTTAAGAATCCTAATTATTTGGCAACCTTTCCAAACATTATACATATTCGTTTTTTTATATTGAATAATATTATAATATTCAGCTGGAGTTTTAACTTTTTTATTAGTTAAATATTTAGCAATAGCAGTTGAACTCTTACCATTTAAATACATATTATATATTTTTTTTACAATCTTACTAGAATCTTTATCAACTAAAAGCTTACCTTTATTATTAGTATCTTTAACATAGCCATACGGAGCATACGTTCCCATATAAAGTCCTTTTTCCATATTAGCTCTTTTACTTTTTTTCATTTTTTCAGATACATCTTTTGCAAATTTTTGATTATTATATAGTTTAAATTCTACAAGTTCATTTGCAAGTTTTTCCAAATATGTATCCACATTATCAAGTACAGCAATAAATCTAATATTATATTCAGGAAATATTTTTTCAATGTATTCTGATGCAAAAACGGATTCTCTTGCAAATCTTGATAAATCTTTTACTATTATAGTGTCTATTCTTCCATTTCTTACATCCTCTATCATTTCCTTAAATGCAGGTCTATCAAAATTCGTTCCGCTATATCCATCATCAATATATTCTTTCTTTATTTGAATACCTATATCTTCTGCATATCTAATTAATAGTTTTCTTTGATTAGTAATACTTTCACTTTCTAATTTATCCCCATCTTCTTTAGATAACCTCATATATATGGAGCCATTATTATACATTTTCACTAATCAAATTCAGCTCCTTAAAGTTAAATATTATTTCTATATTCTTTTCTTTATCAACATATATTTTATCTACTATCCTATCTATATCTTCCCTTGTAATATTATTTAATATATCAAAGTTTTTTAAAAATTCCGTTAAAGTTTTATAATCAAACTTAATATTTTCATCCATATATATTCTTTGGTATTCATCTTTTATTTCTTTTAATACTTCCTTTATATTATTTCTTCTTTCTACTAATAAATGTGAAACTCTGTCATAGTCATCTTGTGATATAACATTATCTAGTTTATCTATGTATGCCTTATCTATTTTTTTATTGAAATTGTCTATCTCTAATTCTAATTTTCTAATTCTATTCTTATAATCTTCTGATTTTTTATTTAATATTTCTTGATTTTTTCTATTAACACTTTTTAAATCAATATTGTTTAAATATTTGTTTATAACTTTCTTTATCTCTAAAATAATTCTTTCTTCAAGTAAATTGTAGTTATAATATTTTTTAGTGCATTTTTTAACACCTACTTTCTTTGAAGCAGTAGGACATATACCATATTTTCTAATAGTTATTTTTCCTTTATAGTTATCTTTCTTTGTTAGCCAAGTTATAGAACAGCCACAATCTCTACACTTTACAATTCCTCTTAATAAGTATTCATATTTATTAATTTTTGTTGTTTTATTACTATTTAATCTTTTATTTACTATTTCAAAATCTTTTCTACTTATTATAGCATCGTGTGTATCCCTCGTAATAATCCATTCTTCTTTTGGCAAGTAAATTATCTTTTTACTTTTGTAATTCATTTTCTTTGTTTTTCCTAAAACAGTATCTCCTACATATACCTCGCTCCTTAAAATTTTTCTTATCATTTCGGTATACCACTTTTTAGTTACACTAGTACAATTTTTTCTATTTGTAGATGGTACAGGTATATTTTCTTCATTTAATTTTGTAGCAATTTGATATGTTCCTTTGCCTTTTAAATACATTTCAAAAATACTTTTTACAATTTTACTTTCTTCTTCATTTATAATTAAATGACCTTTTTTGTTTGGATCTTTGCTATATCCGTATGGTGCCTCTACACATATATACATTCCATCTTTCTTCTTATTATATAGCATAGCTCTAAATTTTCTTGAAGTGTCCTTACAATATAAGTCATTTAATACTGCTTTTAATGGTAGCATATCATCTGTTTCAGTTATAGTATCTACTTCATCATAAATCGCTATAAATCTAACATTGTGTTCAGGGAAATATCTTTCTATATATTTTCCTACTTCTGAATAATCTCTGCCAAGTCTAGATAGATCTTTTACAATAACCATATTTATTTTATTTTCTTCTATTTCTTTTTTTAATCTATTAAAAGCTGGTCTATCAAAAGTAAGTCCCGAAAAGCCATCATCTACAAATTCTTTGTAATCTTCTAAACTATTATCTTTACAAAATCTTTCTAGTATATTTCTCTGATTAGTAATACTCTCGCTTTCTAATTTATCCCCATCTTCTTTAGATAATCTTACGTATAGTCCTGGTTTATAATCTCTGTTACCTTTAAAGATATTCAAAACATCTCCTCCTAACAAAGCTATTTATCAATTAAATAATACAAAATAATATTCAAAAAAGTCAATCCCCCTCTAATTTTCTAACTCTTTAAAAAGGATTTCCTCTATAACTTCTTGGAAAGTAGGACCATCTTCATTAAATTTATACATAACATTCCATTCTTCCATTTCCTACACCTCTCTACATACTATTAAAACCTTCTTTATTTTAGAACATTACTATCTTTTTTCTCTTTTTCAAGTTTTTCTAGCTCTTTATATACATCTCTACCATAATCTATAAACTTTTCTTCTTTCCTAGAGCACTCTGAGCTTACTTTCATCATTGCAAACAAAATAATAGTCATAGCACCACTAAAAAAGCTAATAATTGAAATTAAAATAATTTTAAACATTTTTTATTCCTCACTTTATTACTAATCATAACTGCTTTTCGCCATACGAATCCCACGTTTCTTAGGATTTCTAAGAACTGCCCCTTTACATCACGTTAGCCAGACAGAAGTTTCATTATTTGTTGTTATGATTCTATTCATTTTTCAATGTGCTATTTTGAAAGAATTTATCTTTCACTTTTAATAGCGATTTTTTTATTATTTTTACTAATGATTAACTAAAAATTATTTTAATTTTTTAAACTTTTTTACATTTTCTATAAATTTGAATAATAAAAATTCCCTAAGCTCGTCCTTATCAACTCTATTTCCATATTCAAATACAATACCATTAATAAGTGGAGAATATTC
>CAZXLZ010000007.1:0-31635 GCA_964642045.1 uncultured Clostridiaceae bacterium | reverse complement strand
GCAGCAAAAATAAAAATAATTTTCACCTCTTTTTCTTTTTATCACATATTTTTTTAATTTTTTTCCACATATTAAACAAAATATTTTTTCATTATTTATTCTATATACACTACCCTCTTTATTTCTTGATTTTATATTTTTATTTGCCTCTTTAAAAGTTACATCACTTACTATTTTAGGAAACACGTCAAATTGTACATTTCTATACTTTGGACTAATATAATTTCTTTTGCTTTGAGTAACTACTTGTTTTTTACTTTTTCTTTCTTCTAATACGCCAGTATACACTTTATTTCTTATAATCCTATATATAATGTTTTCATTCCAATACTCTGACTTCTTCTTTAAACTTAAATATACACTTGGAACTTTAATCTTACTTTCATTTAACATATTTGCAACATTTTTTAATTTTATATTGCAAGAAACAAGTATAAATATTGTTTTTATAACATTTTTTACTTCTTCATCTATAACCAATGTACATTTATTATTTTTACTTTCCTTTATATACCCATATGGTGCAATTCCTCCAATATATTCTAGATTTTTAGTTTTTAGCTCTTTAGTCTTTGCAACCTTTTTTGATACGTCTTTTACATATTTAAAATTTACTATTGATTTTAGTATATAACTTAAATTTTCATTAGAATTCATAAAGAAATCATCATTTATTGCTATAATTTTTACATCATACATACTAAATACATAATTTATATAGTAACCTAGCTGAAAATAATTTCTCGATAACCTTGATAAATCTTTAATTATTATAATTTTTATATTTCCTAATTTTATATCATCAATCATATTTAAAAAAGCTGGTCTTTCAAAATTCATACCACTATAACCATCATCTACATATATTTTATCAATCGTTATATTATTATCCCTAGCATATGCTAGTATATACTCTATTTGATTATCAATACTTTGAGAATTATTATCTTCAAATCTATTTCTATCTTCAACTGAAACTCTAACATATGCACATGTATAACTTTTTTTATCTATATAATCACCTCATATACTGAATTTGAATAATATATATACATTCTTTTTTTTGTCTATTTCTATATTTTGAACTATATCATAAAGTAATTTTTCTGAAATAAAACTCATATAAAAAAAATCTTTTATAATATTTTCTTTATAGTTATTATCATTAATGCAATTAAATATATCTTTTTTTCTTTCTTCAATAAATTCCTTACTTGTATTTAACTCTTTTATCTCTTTATCTATTTCATCATTGAGACTATTATATATACTTTCATTTATATTTTCTTTTATATAATCTTTGTATACCTTATCTTTAGCATTTCTTAATTTTTGAGTATTCTTTACTATATCTTTAATACTAGAATTTAATTTAAACAAAATATTATTTAATATATCATCTATTAAAAATGTTCTATTTCTTACTAAATGAAATACCTTTCTTATACTAATTATTACTATCCCATTTAATAATTCTTCTTTAAAATAATGAAGTGAACATATATTATTTCTATATGTTACATTTGTTTTACAGCAATAATATGGCACTATATCTTTTTTATTTTTTTTCCTCCTAACTATCATTTTCTTCTTGCACTCATGACAAATAACTAGTCCTTTTAATATATAGTTATACTTAACTTTTCTCGTATTTTCCTTTATATTTTGTATGTTCTGCACACTATAAAATGTTTCTTTGTCTATTATTTTTGGAACTATATTATCTTTTCTTATCCATTTATCTTCACTAAGCTTTATTCTTTTTTTTGATTTATAATTTACTGTTGCTATTTTTCTTTGTACCAAATTCCCTATATATATTTCATTATTTAATATATTATCTATAGTAGATGATTTCCACATATATGTAGTATATGTCTTTTTTATATTCTTTTTATTATATATGCTTGGAGGTAAAATACATTTATTTGTAAGATATCTTGCTATCATAGAACTTGTATATCCTTCAAGTCTTAATTTAAATATACTCTTAACAATATTTGCAGAATATTCATCAATAAAAAAACTATATCTATTGTTTACATCTCTAACATAACCATATGGAACTGTACTTCCCATATATTTTCCTTCATTCATTTTAATGTGCCTTATACTTTGTATTTTTTTGGATATATCTTTAAGATACATATCATTAATTATTGTTTGAAATGGAATTATATCTTCAATTCCGTTAGGTACAAAACTATCATAATTTTCAAGTATAGAGATATATCTTATATTATTTTCAGGGAAAAATTTATATATATAATATCCTGTCTCAATAAAATCTCTACCAAGTCTTGATGTATCTTTTGTTATTACTGTATCTATCTTATTTAGTGCAATGTCATTTAACATGTCCTTAAATGCTGGTCTATCAAAACTTGCTCCACTATATCCATCATCGATATAGAAATCATATATCTCAAAATTATTTTGTTTTGCATATTCAAGCACAATTTGCTTTTGATTAATAATACTTAGGCTTAAGTCACTACTTGTAATATCTTCTTTTGAAAGTCTTAAATATCCACCTACCAAAATATTTCACCTATATTTTACTTTCATAATTAAACTTATCTTCTACATATTTTTTAAATAGTTCATCTATCTTTTTTTCAATGTTTGGCTTGGTCTTATCAAACACGCAAGTTACTTCTTTTCCATTTATATTATACTTTTTATATTCATACATTTTAATCACCTATTTAATAATATGAAAAATATTTAATAATAATTCTAATTTACTATTGCTTATTATTAAATTTTAATATATAATACAAAATATAAGATTTTTAAGAATAAGTTTACATAAAGCTTTACTTTTTATAAAATTTATGATATAATATTTGTGCAAATAAAAAATACTATTAGGAGGTTAATAATTATGAACGATCCCTTGATTAAAAAAATGACTAAAGAATCTTTTTCTAGGTTTATAAAACCGTTAGCTGATAAAAGTTTGGAAATTTTGGAATCAGACCTTAGATTAGATGAAGAAATCTTGATGGGAAGCTTCTTAAAAGAACTCATTGATAAAGAAGTGCATCCATCTGATCTTTTAGAACTTTTAAGGAACTTAACACCACTACAATCAAGTTTTTGTGAAAAAAAAGGTCTTACTCCTTTTGTTGAAGATGCTGCAGAATATCTTAAGAGTATAAAAGACAGCACGTAGAAATTTACAAATTTATAACTGGTACCCATATATATGGATACCAGTTTTTTTTTTATTTATTACACATTTATCTTAACCAATATTTTTATTTTCATCAATACTCTTACTATCTTTATTGATATTAAGTTCATCTCCACTTTCTAGACGTCTAATATCAGCATCAATTGGATTCTTCGTTCCATCATGTAAAATTTCCCCAAATGTATTCTCTTTTTCATCTGGTAACATTTCTTCAAATGCATTTTCTTGTGATTCTTTCTTATCTCTTATTTCTTTATTTTCATCGTTATTAACATTACCAATTATATCATCTATATCTTTTACTTCATATACAACTTTTCCATTTTCATCATAACTAACACCAATGCTTTCAGGCTCTTTATCTAGTATATCAGCCATAATATCAGCAATCTCTGGATCAAACTGAGTACCTTTACATCTATTAAGTTCATTTATAAGTTCTTCTTTAGTTTTTGGCTCTTTATAAGCTCTTCCAAACATTGCTTGTACAGAATCAGCAACATTGGCTATTCTTGATAAAATATCCAATTCTTCACCTTTTATTCCTCTAGGATATCCTGTTCCATCATACTTTTCATGATGCTCTGCTGATATTAATTTTGCTCTTTCATATTCACCAAGATCATATTGATTAAGCTCAATTTCACCAAAAGATACATGAGATTTCATCTCAGCAAATTCTTCATCAGTTAAACCTTGTGCTTTTTTTAAAACTGCATCTGTAATATCTTTCTTTCCTATATCATGAAGAAGTGCACCTATTTTAAGTGTTTCAATATCCTTAGCAGACATATTCATCTTATTAGCTATTTTTTCGGCTATCATACATACAGATTTTATATGCTTTCCTGTATATTCATCTTTATCTTTCTCTATTTCATTAACTATTCTTTTTGTAAAATCTAATATATCAGCTTCTTTTTCCATAAGCATTTCTCTAGTTTTTAAAGATTGATTTTTAATACCTTTTAAATTTTGCTTTAATATTCTTTGATCCTGACATATATCCATATGGGAAATAGATGTATGATATTCATCTTTAAGTAAAGTATCTCCTAATGCCACTGATTTTTCAACATTTTCTTCATCTTTACTATCATATACATTTAAAAAATGTGTATTTTTTCCTAAATCTTTATCTGCTTTTAATACTTTTGATAATATATCTTTACTACTATCTTCTAAAAGTGTATCTGGAGAAAAAGCAAAACAATCAATTCCTCCAATATTTATAAATTTATCTATAGCATCACTACTTACATTATTTAAATCTATAATAACTACATCTTTTGCTTCTCCATTTTTATCAGCTAATGCTTCAATCATAATTTTATTTATATTTTCCGAATTTATATTTTTAGAACCTGTATTTTTAAAATCTGTATTTTTACTTTCTTTTGGCAAACATAGCGCCATAACAAATTTTTTCATATCTCCTCCTACGATTAACATTATTATAATAAATTTTAACTCATATCTAATAAAACCGCAAGATTATTTTATAATTTTTTTAACTTTACATCAATTATTACAAATATATTTCATGGTTTATTTAAGAACATTCAGCATCTATATGTAAAATAACCCCTGGTTTTTTTAGTAATTTCTCTTTAGTATATATAGCTGGACTTGCATAATTTTCATTTCTCATATAAAATTTTTGCCTAACATGAGAATAACATCTACTCATACCCGCATTTTTCATATTTTCAAATCTATTCATTCTCGACTTAATCTCATAATCTGACATATGTACTAAATCTGAAACAAATGCATCTGCAGAAATTCTAACGGTTAAGCCTACTAGTTCTGCTACATTATCTCTTATATTAGTAATTTTGAATAATACGTCCATATTATATGATTTTCGAGCAACTATATCTCCTAATCTAAATTGTTCCATAAAATACACCTCAAGATATTGTATGTACAAACCTTTAACTTGGTGCTTATGCATTTTTACAAAAATTTATTTCTACATCATTTAGTTTTGAATTTTTAGTACTTACTAACTTTGTCATATTATTTATAACATTTAGTTTTTGTTCTTGCTCTTTAGTTATAATCGTAATAGATTTACCTTTTGCTATTTCGCTGTTTATACTATTCATACTATTTAAATCGAATTTCTCATACGCCTCATACCATTTACTACATAGCTTATCAATATTTTGTTGTGCTTTTATTATATCTACAGTTTTACTATCTATACTTGCTGAAAATTCCTTACTATTTACGCTTTCTTTTAGTTTGCTAACAAAATTTTCTAAATCTTCAGATAGAAGATTATTCTTTATATATTTAGAATAAGCCGTATCTATTCCTGCACATAGATTTTCTCTTATACCACCTTTAAAAAGGGCATCTTTTATTTTAAGTATGTCTTTTACTTTATCATCAGAAATACCTAAAAATTCCATACCTTCCCTTAGGCTACTATTAATAGCCGTAGATACTACTTTTTTCATATCTTTCGTTTTTACAGCCTCTTTAATATCCTTTATAACATCTTTGAGATTTTCTGGTATTGGCATCATTTTTATAATATAATTGGATGCTTTATCTAAAACACTTGATATTATTTTTCCAAATTCATTTTTTTCTTTTGTTAAATCTAAACCGATATTTTTATCTATCTCATTTTCAATTTCTATATTCATAAATTATCCCTCCATTTTACAGATCTTTAAATATATTAGGTATATAATAAAATAAGTTATAATATTTATACTCAAAATAAGCTGACCTGATACTGTTCCAAGTATTATATTTCTATACTCCGTATTTTTAAGTATAAATCCAAATAAAAGTAGTATATTTAAAATTATAAGTATAACTAATGTTAGCTTACTAGTTAATAACTCTTGATTTTCCTTTTCTTTCTCTATATTTATTTTAGACTGAAATTTTGAGTATTTATCTATAACGGTGCTGAAACTACCACCATTTATATAACAATTCTGTATAAGGACAAAAAAACTTGATATTTGTTTTATTTTTATACTATTTTTTAGCTCTTCAAAAGCTGTACAAACATTAACTCCTTTTGTTACGCTTATATTAAATCTATCTATATACCTTTTAAATGAGGCGTTTGGCGTGCTTTCTGACAGTGCATAAATTATATTATTGTCTACATCTACATAATTTTTAAGTCCAAGAATATATGTTGGAAATGATTTTAGTATTGCCCTTTTCTTATAGTTTACTAAATATATACATAAATTATATGGAATAACGCTAGTTAAAAATGAAATAAGTAAAGATGGAATCACTGCTTTAAAAATTTTATAGAATAAAATATATGAAATTAGAAAAACTATCATTGTAACTACTAAAAATGTTATAATTGTTAAACCTTTTAAATTATAGCTATAAGAAAGCTCATATATTAAATCTTTGAGGCTTATATAAGCATTTGTATTTTTTATATAATCTTTTTTACTTATTATATACTTTAATTTTATTTTACTTACTATTAAATATACTATCTCTATACATATTAATATTTTTACTATTTCTATTAAATATATTATATTACTTCACCTCTCTCCTAAAAATATATTCATATTTTATTTTTGTTTTTAAAAATCCTATACGTATAATTTCATTTATTTTAAAATCTTTCATATGAATTACATAATGAATACTTTTAGAAAGCAGTTTTTGCACAAATTCCTCTTTATACTGCTGGGCCATAGGATCCCTTTTTACAAGTGTTACAAGCCTATCTAGTGTATTTTCAGCTGCATCAGAGTGAACAGTTGCATATCCTAAATGTCCTGTAGATATTGCATCAAAAAATACAGATGCTTCTTTACCTTTAAGCTCTCCTATTATTATTGCATCGTTTGAAGATACTAAGGAATGTCTAGTTAATGTATCTAAATTAATCTCTGAGCCAGAATTTCTAAGATTTAATACTTCTCTTTGTATCACATTTTTTCCTTTTATATTAAGCTCTGCTGTTTCCTCATTAGTAGATATTGCCATTTCATCTGGAAGCATTTTTATAATTGCTCTTAAAAGTGTTGTTTTACCGCTTCCACCTTTACCAGATATAACAATATTTTTCTTTTCATCTATTGCTTCACATAAAAATCTATATTCTTCATCACCAAACATATTACATTTATCTTTAAGTTCTTCTAAACTAAGTACCTTACCATTTCTATGTATCCTTATTACAAGAGATGAACTATTAACATTCACTGGCTCTATTCCAGCTTCAATTCTTAAATTATTTTTCCTATCACTAAAAACAATAAGTGGTCTATCGTAATTTATAATTTTCCCATTTTTAAGTGCTACATATCTTATATACTCATTAAATTCATTTTGATCTTTAAATGAAATATTCTCCTTTATCCATGCTCCACTTTTCTTTATATATATGTTATCAAAATTAATAACTCTTATATCTGATATTTCTTCATCTTCTAAATAATTTTGTAAAAGTCCATATCCAAAGATTTTATCAAGTACTTTATTAGAATATTCTTCTATTTTTGATTCATTGGATATTGAATAATTTTCATATAAATAATCTCTTATCCTTGATTTTATAACACTAAGTTCTTCATTTACTAAACTTTGCATGAAATTATCCACCAAGTATTTTTGTATTTTTTCTAAATTTACGTTTTCTTCCTGTTTATCTCCACTGATTGTATTATTTTCAAAAGGATTTACAACCATTTTTTACCTCTTTTCCACCTTATCTAATAACATAGAGATTATATTCTTATTTTTTGATCTTATCTCTACGACACCTAAGTCTTTATATAACGCGTCTTTATTTAAATTATATTCCATGTTAAGATTAACACCATTAACAAACCCCTCTACATTCGAGCTATAATTTACCCAATCTAGAATTTTATAATCAGAGAAAAATGACTCTAGTTGATATCTATCAAGTGAAGACTTTTGATACTTATTTACTATTATAACAATATTTGATTTAGGAACTTGCCAAAGTTTAGTTATAAGTTCTAGATACTTACCTGCTTGTCTTACACTAATATAATTTGGATTAACAACAAAATATATTTTACTTGCAACGCTTAATGTATACTGCACTATATCTATAAATGGGCTAGCTGGAAGATCTACTACCAAACTATCATACCTATTATTAATGGCTGCATATATTTTTTCGTAATAATACGAACTAAATTTATTCTGACATTCATAGACAGAAGAATTGTTTGTAATATATGAAATATTATTTGCTTCACTTACGCTATATAGTCTATTATCTAATATATCATTTATATCAAGTCCTCTATCTATATCTTCTACTATATTAGTAAGAATATTTCCAGCTCCACTTAAATTGTTATATATATCTGATGCTGGGTTTTCTAGATCCATATCTAAATATGCAACTTTCATCTTTATATCTTTTGACATTATTTTTGCAAGATTAGAAGCTATATATGACTTACCACTACCACTTGTCCCATAAACAGCTATAAAATGTCTAGGAAGTACCCTACTTACATTTGATATTTCACTTTTTTTATACACAACTTTATCATTAGTAGATATACTATCTAATATTTTATCTAAATCTATTCTATCTCCTTCTATTATATTGAATATTTCATTTGCAAACAAAAACTTTCTATATGCCTCATCAAGCTTTTCTGTAAGTAGTATTATTTTTGCATTTTCATCTGCGAGTTTTAATTGTTTTACATACATCTCCTTTGATAAATTACCATTTAAATTATCCTTTGTTATAACAATATTTTCATTTACTTTATTTCTTGATAAAAACTCAATAACTCCTTCCATATATGTTATATCCTGCTCATACACATCTCTTAAGTATTTTTCTTTTATTTTATCAAGAATTAACTTATTATTTACTGCTACTATTATCATATATTTCCCCTTTCTCAATTATACTTTTTTCACATTTATTTGCCTCTACTTTTAAAGTAAGGCTTGCATTATTAAAATACATAAACATTTCTCCTTTTACAAGCTGTATCATTTTTTCATAATCTTCATCTGATGTAATACCGATATTTTTAAATACATTAAAATCATTATAATCCATTCTAAAGAAAAGCTTTATATATGAGTTATTAAATATACTTCTGCCAAACGCTCCATTATTAATACTAAAAAAATCTGAAAAATCCTGAGTTATACTGATTATTCCTGCTTTCTTCTTCCTTACAGTTTTATATAATTCTAATATGACATTTTGCATTTTTACATTATTTATTATCATTTTCCATATTTCATCTACATATATTAAACTCTTTGAATTATTTTTTATATCTTCTTTTATAAATTCAAATATATACTCACATATTTTTCCTTTATCCTTAAGACTGGATTCAGATATATCAAAAACTATTATATCTTTTTTTAAATCTATATTTGTTATACCATTTAGGAATTTAAAATCACCTTTAAATGCCGTATTCATTTTTTCTGCAATAATTTTTATTTCACTTTTTTTAAGACTTTTAATATTTTTTATTTCATTTATTACATCATCTATAATAGGAAATTCTTTTTTATCTTTTATTTTCTTACTAATATACATCTGACTATCATCTAAATAAATACTTTCTATATCTTCTGTTATGCCTTTTTTTATATACGCCTCTACTATTGCCATCCTTATATACTCTCTATATTTATCAAGATTACAAATATCTAAAATTTTATCTAAAACACTATCTACTTTTATATTAAAGAAATTATCTTTAATATCACTTTCAAAAATCTGTAATATATTAATATAATCTTTATTTACATTTAATGTTGCGGCCGGCAGACTTAAATATTCACCTTCTTCATCTATAACATACTGTTTTATATTTTTTAAGTAATTTCTTAATATAAGTAGTTTTGTAAAATATGATTTTCCACCCCCACTACTACCAAATATACACATATTAGAATTTAAATGATTAGGTTCAAACATATCTATTACACATAGCTTATTTTCATTTTTTATGCTTCCAAACAATACTCCATCTTTTTCCATAACGCTGTCAGTATAAAATGGGAATAGTGTTTTAAGATTATTAGTTGTCATATTTACGAAATAATTAGAAAGATATTTCTTAGCGCTATAACAAAAAGGATTTGATCCAAGATATCCTAAAATATGTCTAAAATTTAAAGTGCTTGTTTTAAGCATCTTAGTTATCATCTTTGTTTTTATAGCTTCTGCTATCATATAAAGATTATCTAAGTTTTTAGAAGTAACTTTTATATATGTGTAAACTTTATATATTTCTTGATTATTTATCTGAATTTCATACCTTATCTTTTTTGCATCTTCTTTTACTTTATTTATTAAATCTTTAGTAATATTACCTTTTTTGGCTAAGTTAAATTCTTCTTCATTATGTGTTATACTACTATTTATATTTTTCAGTACATCTTGTATATTTTGCTTGAGTACTATCTGAGATATTGTTATTTGTATATCATTTGGAAAAAAGCTTAAGAATTCCATAAATTTTATTTCCTCTGGAAATCCATGAACTATAAATGTTATAACATATTTATCATTTACTTTTATATATCTAAAATTCCTTGTATCTATCAAATCTGGATATACACTATCTATAACAAATTCCCCCCTTCTATAATTAATTTTTGTAATTCTTCCTTTGAGTTTAAATATTCTACATTTATTCCTATTGTTTCAAAAGAAAGAATATATTTTTCAACATTTTCCACTTCTTTTATAGATTTAATAATTAAATAATATTCATAATTTAATATGTCTTTGCCATTTAATAATTTATCTAAATTATTTATATATTCTTCTGTTAATTTTGTTTTTAGATCATCACTTGATTCATTTTGTTTTAACAAAAAATAATCTTTGCCATTAATTTTCTTATTTATAATCAGTATTTGAAATTCTAAGTTTATAGTTCTTAAAAATTCTTCATACTTATTTAACATCTCTAAGATATACTTATCTTTACTATTTAGAATAATAGCAGGGCAAACCTTAAATGCATAAACATAATATCTAGTATTATCTATAATCATTTCATAATGATTTTCTCCTATACTTACTATTTCATATAGATTAGTTATGTCAGAAAAATTTTGCATGTACATCACCCCTTTCTGTAACAAAAAAAATATAATTTCATATAATCTAATATAACTAATTATAGGAGGTTTTAAATGGGAAATAATATTATGAATTCAAAATTATTGGAAATTTTATCTTCAATAGACAAAAGCAAATTAGAAGAAGCAAGTAAGGTTTTAAGTAGTATGTCAAAAGATGATTTAAATGGAATTGTTTCTATGCTTGGAAAGAATTTAAATAATTCAGGTAATAAATAGTAAAATGGAAAATGAATCAAATGCTCTTGTTGATTTAATACAAAATATTTCTAAGAGCCTAAATAACAATAATAATGAAGCAATTATACATAATGAAGTGCAGAATACTTCTCAAAATAATGACTTTAACATAATGGATATTTTAGGAAGCTTAGGAAATATTTCTAAAAGTCCTAAATCCAATAATAATACTTCAAATTTATTTGATGTATCAAATGTTATGAAAATGCAAAAAATTATATCAGCTTTAAGTTCAGAAGATTCAAGAAAAAACTTACTTATTACTATAAAACCATTCTTAAGAAAATCAAGACAATCTAAAATAGATGAATATATGGTATATCTTTCAGTTATAACTGCAATAGGTGCATTTGATGATAAAAAGGAGTGAGATAAGGTGGAAGAAAATATTAATAGTCAAACATTAAATAATACTATTTCTCTGCCTTCTCCTACTGAAAACATGGGAGAAAATAGCAGAAGTTCAGAAAATAGTCCAGAAATTCAGAAAGAAAACTCACCAAAATTTTCTATAGACTTAATAAGTGAAAAAAGCATAAGCGTTCTTGGATTTAATCTATATTTTGATGATATAATAATTCTTGCTTTGATACTATTTTTGATGCAAGAAGAGAAAAAAGACTATATTTTAATAGGCACTTTAGGTCTTATGTTTTTTGATTTTTCTATTGATAAAATAAAAAGCTTTGAACCACTAGGAAAATTACTTAGCAATTTCACCTAATTCATTCTTTTGATAATATTCTACTAATTTTTTATCAATTTTAACACTCATTTCATATATATCTTTTTTGCTTGCTCCATTTTCTATCAAAATGTCAAGCTCTCTTTTTAATTTTTCTAGTTCTTCATCTATCATTTTTATCTACCTCCATAAATATAATAACAGCCTGTGCAACATATGTCAATATATGTTGTCAAAAAATCGGTCGCAAATTTCGACAAAATTTATGTCATTCCTTGTATACAAATAATATATGCATATATATCACAAACAATACTATAGTCATTAAAATTTTACATAATAACTCATAGCATATTACACATATGTTACATTTAAAAAATTTAAAATTTTTGGGTTGACTTTGAAGATCTATGTGTGCTATAATTTTGATAGTCAAAACACAACATATTGTGTTTTCATTTTATGTAATATACAAGGGATGGTGTTTTTAATGATTACTAAGATAATCAAACGAGATGGCAGAGAAGTTGCATTTAACATCGACAAAATTTCAAATGCTATATACAAATCTGCAAAATCTGTTGGCGGACATGACTATGAAACTTCTGAAAAATTGGCACAAAAAGTTTGTGACTATCTAGGAAGCACAATCACTACTAGTTCACCAACTGTTGAGCAAGTACAAGATGCTGTTGAAAAAATATTAATTGAAGAGGGGCATGCATCTACAGCTAAAGCATATATCTTATATAGAGCTGAAAGAAATCAAAAAAGAGAAATGAACTCAGACATAATGAAAACTTATGAACAACTTACTTTCAGTGAAGCAAGAGAAAGTGATGTAAAAAGAGAAAATGCGAATGTTAATGCTGATACAGCAATGGGTACAATGCTTAAATATGGTAGTGAAGGTGCTAAAAAATTCTACCAAATGTTTGTACTTGATAAAGACCACGCAGAAGCTCATAAAAATGGTGATATACATATTCATGACTTAGATTTCTTAACACTTACTACTACATGTTGTCAAATAGATTTAATAAAATTATTTGATAAAGGTTTTTCAACTGGTGAAGGTCATTTAAGAGAGCCTCAAAGTATTGGAAGTTATGCTGCTCTTGCAGCTATTGCAATACAATCTAACCAAAATGACCAACATGGTGGTCAAAGTGTTCCAAACTTTGAATATGCAATGGCACTTGGAGTAAAGAAATCATATATAAAGTTATATTATAAAAATTTAGTAAAAGCTTTGGAACTTTTAGTTGATATGCAAAATGCAGAAGAGTATGTTGACGCTTTAAAAACTAAAATATGCGAAAATGGAGTTATTACTCCAACACTTGAAAATACAAATCACTATTTAGAAAAAGAAGCAGAAATATTATCTGAAAAATTTAGTGATAAGCTTATAAATAAATTACAAAATTTTTGCGTAAAACATACAGAAACTGAAGTAAGAAAAGCTACTTATCAAGCAATGGAAGGATTTGTACATAACTTAAATACCATGCATTCAAGAGCAGGAGCTCAAGTACCTTTCTCTTCTATAAACTATGGTCTTGATACTACTCCTGAAGGTAGAATGGTAATGATAGAGCTTTTAAAAGCAACTGAGGCAGGACTTGGAAATGGAGAAACACCTATATTCCCTATTCAGATATTAAAAATAAAAGAAGGTATAAATTATAATCCTGGCGATCCAAACTATGATATATTTAAACTATCTTGCAAGGTTTCAGCTAAAAGATTGTTCCCTAACTTCTCATTTATTGATGCTCCTTTCAATCTTCAGTATTATAAAGAAGGAGATTACAGGACTGAAATTGCGTATATGGGCTGTCGAACTAGAGTTGCAGCTAATGTATATGATAAATCAAGAGAGATTGTTACAGGTAGAGGAAATTTAAGTTTTACATCTATAAACCTTCCAAGACTTGGAATACTTGCTAATAAGGATATAAATAAGTTTTTTGAACTTCTTGATGAAAAATTAGATCTAGTTATTGAACAATTAATGTTCAGATATAGAATACAAGCTAAGAAAAAAGTTAAAAACTTCCCATTCTTAATGGGCCAAGGTGTATGGCTTGATTCTGACAATTTATCTCCAGAAGATGAAGTTGGAGAAGTTTTAAAACATGGAACTTTAACAGTTGGATTTATTGGTCTTGCAGAAACGCTTGTTGCACTTATAGGTAAACATCATGGTGAATCAGAAGAAGCAAGAGAGCTTGGTCTTAGAATTATTAGACATATGAGAGAAAGATGCGATAGAGAAGCTTTAGAAACTGGATTTAACTATTCACTTATAGCTACACCTGCTGAAGGCTTATCTGGTAGATTTGTTAAAATGGATGCAAAAAGATTTGGTAAATTACCTGGTATAACTGATAGAGATTATTATACTAATTCTTTCCATGTACCAGTATACTATAATATAAATGCATTTGAAAAGATAAAAATAGAAGCTCCATATCATGAGCTTACAAATGGTGGACACATAAGTTATATAGAACTAGATGGAGATCCAACTAAGAATTTAGAGGCGTTTGAGCAGGTTGTTAGATGTATGAAAGAAAATAATATTGGTTATGGTAGCGTTAACCATCCAGTAGATAGAGATCCTATTTGTGGATATACTGGTATAATCGCAGATGTATGTCCTAAATGTGGCAGACATGAACATCTAACTGTTCGTGGTGGATCAGAAAGAATAAAAAGACCAAATGTAAATAATTATGAATGTTGTTATTAAAATATAAGGGGGAAAATATTATGAAAATTGAAGTTTTAAATGGTAATTTAGGAGAAGAAGAAATAAAAGGATATGTTAATTATTTGGAAAATAAATTTCCAAACAAAGAAATAGACAATTTAAAATTAACTGTAGATAACGATTATGTTGATATGTCTTATGAATTTGCTGAGAATGTTCCTTTTGAGAGAATAAGAAGAATTACAGGTTACTTAGTTGGAACTGTTGATAGATTTAACAATGCAAAAAGAGCTGAAGTTTATGATAGAGTAAAACATGACACTATGCAAACTCAAACTATATTTGATATAGCATAAGCCTAAGGAGTATTTATAATGTGTGATGTTATAAGAATAGCTGGGGTCGTCAAAGAATCAATAGTTGACGGCCCTCGGCATTAGATATGTAGTATTTACTCAAGGTTGCCCTCATAAATGCAAGGGATGTCATAATCCTCAAACTCATGATTATAATGGTGGTAAAATAGCTAAAATAGATGATATTGTAAATGATATTAATAAAAATCCACTACTCAAAGGCGTAACTATAAGTGGTGGCGAGCCTTTTGAGCAGGCCAAGGAAGTATGCTCACTTTTATCAAAACTAGATAAAAAACTTACAGTTATGGTTTATACTGGATATACTTATGAATATCTACTCAAAAATTCAAATGATGATAATTGTTATAAAAAATTACTATCTATGACTGATATACTAATTGATGGTAGATTTATATTAGAACTAAAGGACCTTAATTTAGATTTTAGAGGTAGCTCAAATCAAAGGGCAATAAATTGCAAAAAAAGCTTAAAAGAGAATAAGATAATATTACATGAATTTTAGGAGGTACTTATGCACTGTGCACAATGTGGTTATGAAGAAAGTAAAGTAATAGACTCAAGAAGTATAGAAGAAGGAAATTCTATAAGAAGAAGAAGAGAATGCTTAAGATGTCAGTATAGATTTACAACTTATGAAAAAGTAGAATTTACTCCAATTATTGTAATAAAAAGAAATGGCAATAGAGAACATTTTGATAGGGACAAGCTACTTAATGGTATTTTGCGTTCATGTGAAAAAAGACCAGTATCGCTTGATGTAATTGAAAAATTAGTTGATGATTTAGAACTTGAGCTGCACAATAATATGGTACGTGAAATAGAGTCAAATAAATTAGGTGAAATAGTAATGTCAAAATTAAAATCTTTAGATGAAATTGCATATGTAAGGTTTGCTTCAGTTTATAGACAATTTAAAGATATAGAAGAATTTAAACAAGAATTAAATAATTTATAGCAGGTATTTTATCTGCTATATTTTTATTATTATTATTGACTTTTTATGTAAAATATGGTATAATTATATTTGTAAGATTGAATATTTTGTACTTTCTATACTTGGAATTTACAAATTTATTCTCACAACTGTGTGAATTGAATATCTACAAGTTGTGAAATTTTTAATTACAGAAAGGGAATAATATCATGAGAGAAAATTATAACAACTGGAATGAAAAAGAGCGGAAAAAATATGAAACAAACAAAGATTTCACAGCAAACAAAGATTCCTCGACTTTTAATGAGCAGGATCATACCCTTGGTATAATTCTTACTGCAATATTTTTTATTTTAATTGGAATATTTGGAATACTTACCGCTCCAAAATCTAAAGCAGAATGTTCTACATTCGATCAAACGGCCATACTTAAGTACGTTGATGGACATGCCGAAAAAAACATTGGGCAACACGTAGAGTCATTCTCAGCGGCTCCTACTTCAACAATTTCTTTTAAGCTTCATGGAGTAACTGAACTCCCCGAGGACTGGGAAGTTACCCCGAAAGAATTCGTAGAGGAGGTCACGCAGATTCAAAATGGCGATGACATTGTAGTGTTCTATAACGTAACGGGAATTGCTCCAGAGTCTGTTACTGCTTGCAGTAAAAGTCTCGGAATACAATTCTAAACAAATTAACCACACTCATAAATGGGTGTGGTTTTGTTGTGCTTTAAAATCATTTAACTATTGATATAACCATATTTTCTTTATTAAAATTATTAAGAAGCTGCTTTATATCCTCTGCACTTGCATTTTTTAATATTTCTATATTGTAATATAAATCATTTTCATTAAGCACAGAGTCAATAACTCTTCTGTAACAATTATTAGGATCTTCTGATTTCATTATAAACTCACCTAAAAGTTTATTTTTAGTTATTTGTAATAACTCTTCATCAATCTTAGCACTTTTCAAATTTATAATATACTCCCCTATTTTATTTGTAGCATCATTTGGAACTTTACTTTCTGTCATAATTAAGACATGTGAAAATTCTTTTGTGCCTTCAAAAAATAGAGCCATATCATCTGTAATTATATTTTCATTATACATTTTCTCATAAAAATCTGATGTTTTGGAAAAATACATCTCCGATATAATCTGACATAATATATCAGTCTTAACCATATCATTTTTCTTTCTTACATCTAATTTAAATCCCATATTAATTTGAGGCATACTAAGTTTCATATCAAGTTCAGAAGAATTTCTAACAATATTTGCTGGCTCATCCTTTTCAAACTTAGTTATACCATTTCTATTTGCTTGATTATCATATAGTTTTAAATTGTCTTGTATTAATTCTAAAGTTTTATCTAAATCTACATCACCTATAATTACTATAAACATATTACTTAAATTATAGAATGTATTGTAACATGTATAAAGTACTTCTTTATTAATATGTGAAATACTTTCTATTGTTCCAGCTATATCTATATTTACAGGATTTACATGATACATATTCTTTAATGCTTCAAAATATACTCTAAAACTTGGATCATCATCATACATAGATATTTCCTGACCTATTATTCCTCTTTCTTTTTCCACATTTTCATCTGTAAAATACGGAGTTTTTACAAGTTTTATCAGCATCTGTAATCCTTTTTCAAATTTGTCTATTGTTTCAAAGAAATACACTGTATGATCAAATGATGTGTAAGCATTTGAAGATATTCCCTCTTTTGCAAAAAGATCAAGTGCATTTGAACCTTCTTGTTCAAAAAGTTTATGCTCTAAATAATGTGCTACTCCATCTGGCACATGCTCTCTATTTCCAGTTACTATATCTATAAAATCATTATGAAGCGATCCATATTTTGTTCCAAACATTCCAATCTTCTTTTCATATCCAGCTTTTTTACATATATATACCTCTAAACCATTTTCTAAAACTGTTTTATATGTATCTTCATTTAACTCCTTTGATGAAATATGTTCAAAATTAGCCATTATTTTCACCTCCAAGCAAATATATAACTTTTGCTTCTACGCCTTTTGCATAATTTACAATATCCTCTAATGTTATATTTTTTATATTTTCTATCATTTCTTCTACACTATCTTTAGCACCCATTATATTATTTATATAACTTTGTTTACTAAGTGCTAGCTTAGAATCTTTCCATTCTTTAATATCACTAATTAATGATTCTTTTGCGGCTGTTATTTCTATTTCAGTTATATTTCCATTTTTCATATCATCTATTTGCTTTAATATAACTTCCTTGGCTTTTTCATAATTCTTCTCTTCTATTCCTGCATAGATTACATACATTTTCTTAAATCTGTAATATCTACTTCTAGCTGTATATGCGAGTGACTCTTTCTCCCTTACATTTTGGAATAATTTTGAAGATGGGCTTCCACCAAGTATTGTATTATATACATTTGCCACATAAAAGTCTAGATCTTTTTCAGATTCATTCTTCATACCAACACATATAACTGACTGCACTGTATCCATATTTTCTTTTATTTCAGTTATATTACTTTCATATTTATTTGCAATATTTATATATTTACTTACTTCATTTATACTTATTCCATTATTTATTTTGTCATTAAATATTGCATTTATACTATCTTCTACTTTCTCATACCCATCTAAATTACCTGACACAATTACTGTCACATATGCTGAAGATATCATATTTTTATATGCGTTATATGCATCTAAATTTGTTACACTTTTTGCTGAATCTACATCACCATAAACAAAACATCCAGCAGATGTATTTATGCACATAAACTCTTCTGCTCTTGATACTGCGTATCTTATTTTCTCATCTTTTCTTTTTTCTATTACAGATATAACATATTCTTTTTCTCTTTCAAATATTTCATTATTAAATACATCATTTTCTAATCTAGGATTATATATTATTTCATACATAAATTCTAAACATTTAATAAATACATCCTCTTTATTTGGAAGAAAGTTTTTGTTTACACATTCAATCTTAAATTCAAAATTAAATAAATCTCCGATTTTCTCTACATTTACATCAAAGTTTGCTCCATAAAGTGAAGCTAAATACTTTTCAATTTCTTTACTTGTTTCATATTTTTTACTTCCTTTAGATAAAGCAAAACAAGAGATTACATTTTTTGCAATCTCTTCTTTATCTAATTTCAAAGTAAAATTATATGAAAAATATATACTCTTAAATTTGTTATCATTTATCCTTATAATCTTACCCATTTTTTCACCTCTTATTTTTAATTATTTTAACATACTTCTAACTAAATCACTAACAAGTTTTCCATCAGCTTTGCCAGCAGTTTTAGGTCTTACCTCACCCATAACTTTTCCCATATCTTTCATTTCAGTAACACCTAGCTTATCTATAGCTTCTGTTATTATTTTTTTAACATCTTCTTCAGATAATTGCTCTGGTAAATATTTTGATAATATTTCAATCTCTTTCTGAGTATTCTCTGCTAAGTCATCTCTTGATGCTTTTTTAAATTCCTCTATTGATTCTTTTCTCTTCTTCACTTCTTTAGATACAACTACCATGATTTCATCATCTGTAAGCTCTTTTTTATCATCCTTTTCTATCTGAAGAATAGCAGCTCTAAGCATTGTTATTGTATTTTTCCTTAGTTCATCTTTATCCCTCATAGCAATTTTTAACTCTTCTAATAATTTTTCCTTCATTTTTTACCCTCTCCTTTTATATTATTTTCAAAAACTTTTTATTTATTCTGTTTTACTTTCATTATCTATTATATTTTCTTTTGACAGCACTGGTTCTAATTTTTTTATATTTCTCATTCTTATAGTATTTATTATAGCAAGAATTATAAACAAGATTGTAGCAATAACAAGTAATAATACCTTATATAAATTTCTAGATACTAATGTTACAGAAATAATACATAATATACTTGTTATTATATATAGTAAATACACTGCTTGTTTTTGATTCAACCCATGTTTTAAAAGTCTATGATGAATATGTGCTCCATCTGGTGTAAGAAGTGGAACTCCTGCTAAAAATCTTCTTACCATTGCAAATACCGTATCAAATATAGGGACACCTAGTGCTAGGATAGGAACAAATATTGCAATAAATGTGTAACCTTTAGCAAAACCTAATATTGATACTACTGATAACGTAAATCCTAAGAAGTTAGAGCCAGTATCTCCCATAAATGTCTTTGCAGGATTAAAGTTATATGGAATAAATCCAATAAGAGATCCAACAAGCACAGCGGTAATTATTATTGCTTCTAAGCTTGCAGAAGTTGCTAAAAATACTGTTAAAAGTGCAACAGATGCAATAGCTGATATACCTGCTGCCAGACCATCTAATCCGTCAATTAAGTTTACTGCACATGTAAGCCCAATAACCCAAAACATCGTAACTGGAAATGATAATATATCCAAATTTACCATATCAAAAAATGGAATTTCTACAACTTGTATTCTTATTCCACATACAAAAACTGATATACCTGCAAGCATTTGAAATATAAACTTATACCTAGCTCTTAAATTAATTGCATCATCTATAATTCCCATAAGTGCTATGAAAAATGCACCTATTAGGTATCCTAAAAATTCTTTACTGCCCTTAAGAGATAAATTGGATATTGGAGTAGCATTTAAAGTCATTATGAAATATATCATAAGGCCTATAAAAACTGATATAATTATTGAAAGCCCCCCAATTCTTGGCATTGGTTTTGCATGTACTCTTCTTTCATCTTTAGGTATATCTACCAAACCATGCTTTACAGCAAATTTTATTACAAGTGGTGTTACAATTAAGGATATTACAAATGTAATAAATATCATAAAATATATAGTTGTCATTAAATATCACCAAATTTTTCTTCTAAATCTTTTATCTTATCTAATCTTCTTTGGTGCCTTCCAGCGCCAAAATTTGATTTCATATACTCATCTATACATAGTTTAATATCTTCTATGTTATTTTCTAGTCTTCCACCAAAGCATATAACATTACAATCATTATCAATCTTTATCATCTTTGCAATATATTCATTAAAACATGTGCCTGCACGCACACCCTTTATTTTATTACATGCAATTGACATTCCTACACCAGTGCCACATATACCTATTCCAAAATTTTCTTTATTTTCAAGAACTTTTTTACAAAGCAGCATAGCAACATCCACATAATCATCATCTAAATTTATTTCATGGTCCGTTACATCGAAATATTCTATTTCTTTTTCTTTTAAAAAATTTATTATGCTATTTTTTAGTTCAAATCCTGCATGATCTGCCCCTATAATTACCAAAAAATCACTTCCTTAAAGAAATTATTTTAATATTATGTCAAAATAATTAAATATATTATACCAACTTGGGACCAATTTATCAATAGAAATTTAATAATAAATATTTAATATTTCATTTAAGTTAAATATTATATAAAAAACTTGAGATTTCATAAAAAAGAATATATAATTTAGTCGGTGATTATTATGGCTAAATTATACTTTAGATACGGAGCAATGGGCTCACGGAAAAACCATAGAACTTTTAAAAGTAGCTTTTAATTATGAAGAAAAAGGTCAAACTGTAATTATATATACAGCAAATATAGATAATAGATATGAAACAGGTACTATAACTACAAGAATTGGTCTATCTAGAAAATGTAATACATTTTCTAAAGATACAAATATATTTGAAGAAGTATCAAAAAAAGTATCAAAACCAGATTGTATACTTATAGATGAAGCTCAATTCTTAACTAGAAAACAAGTAATTCAGCTTACTGATATTGTAGATAACCTAGATATCCCTGTTATTTGTTATGGACTCCGAACAGATTTTAGAGTAAGATTTTTTGAAGGCTCACTTCCTCTTATGGAACTTGCTGATAAAATTGAGGAAATAAAGACTATTTGTGATTGTGGAAGAAAAGCAACTATAAATATAAGGATGCAACACGGTAAAATTGTTACAGAAGGTGATCAAGTGCTTATAGGTGGAAATGAATGTTATAAATCTGTATGTAGAATATGTTATAGAAAATATATAAGCAAAAGTCGTGAAAATTAATTCACGACTTTTATTTTAGTTTATCAATTTTTGTTATCAATCCACTTATTTTCAAGTGCTACAAAACCTATTATAGCACCTATTATAAGGAGTGACCATAAGACCCAGAAAAGTACAATTTCCCATCCTGACTCAAGAGTAGCAATGGACTTTTCAATACTGCAATTTGCAAAAAATTCAGTATTATTAACGGTACCATCAGCAAGCCTAGAAAATATGGTTCCCTGATAACTCGTATCAACCGCATAGTAGACATCCCTTTTGTGATATCCAGTATTAATTATGCAAATTTCTCGCTCTGCTGGGAATGGAATTTTGTTATATGCAAATTCTACATTTAAGAATGTTATCCTTTTTGCACATTTTTTCTCTGTTCTAACAGTATCCCAAGTCCAATACTCATCATCATCGTCATCATCATCTCCATGCTTCGTATATTTCTGACTTACCTTTTTTATATATGAATACTGACCATCAACTGAAGGGAAACTAACAGGGTCTACTGTATCAAGCTTACCATAGACGAAAGCATAGCCATTATTTGTTTCCATACAGTACCTGAAAGTTTCTTCATCACCTTCAATCTTTACAGCAGTATCATATATTAGATACTTTTCTAATAAACTTTGCTGTATGCCATCGCTTATTAAAAAACCTATAATCATGAGAGCAGAAAAAATGATAATAGAAAATATTACTTCATTTTTCTTAACCTCAATTCCATAAACGTACATAATTTAACCTCTTTTAATCGAAAAGATTTGTTGGTGCATCAGATGAAACTTCATAAGAAAGCCTCTCAAACTCCATTTTCTCATATCCGAATACTGAGAGTACAAAGCTATTAATAGGAGTTTTTATGTAAGTATTATACCGACTTACACATGAGTTATATGCATTTCTTGTTTCAGCAATCATATTTTCTGTTGTTGCCGACTCTGTCATGAACTTAGAATAATTTTCATTACTCTTAAGATCAGGATATTTCTCAACCACAATATCAATAATTGCATTTATTTCATTCATAGTAGCATCCGTAATACCGCCATCTTCTTTCTGCCTTGCGTTTATCACACCTACAAGTGTTTCATATTCATGCTTATCATAAGATTTAATGGCATCTGCAAGTATTGGGAGTAAGTCTGCTCTGCGTTTTTCCTGTACACTAATTGCCGACCGGGCCTCTTTCACCTTCTCTCCCAGGCTCACTGCGCGAGAGACGAAACTGTTTGCTATGATTACTAAAAGTAAAATAGCTGCAGCTATTGCACCTATGGCGATTGCGAGTGTCTTGTTAATTTTCATTTTAGTGTCCTCCTAAAAATTATTTTGTTGATTTCATAATATTGCATTATTATGCTATATTATATGCTTAGGCTACGTATATTATTATACCACATTTTACATAATTTGTAAAGTATAAAGTTTATATATAGAAAAAACAGCATAGACATCTCTTCTATACTGTTTAACACTTTTTTTTATTCTTCTTCATCATTTAGTATTTGCATTTGAGCTTCAAGCATTGATTTTACTTTTATTTTATATATTTGCATTTCTTTCTTTATCTTTTCAAGCTCTAACTCTTTAGAACGTATTTCTAGTTTTATTTCTTCTACTCCATAATTTGCAGAACTTGTCATTTCATTTTTAGTATCTTCAGCCTCTTTTAGTGCTTTTGCCTTGATTTCCTCTGCTTCTTTCATAGCAAGAGTCCTTATATCATCAGCCTCTTTTGATGCTTTTTCTCTCATTTCTTCAGCTGCTTTTTGTGAATTCTCTATTGTTTGTGTTACACCTTTTTCTAAAGTAGAATAATATTCAGCAGTTTCATCAGTTTTTTCAATTTTATCTTTAAGTTCAAAATTTTCTTTGTATAAAGTTTCATAGTCAACTATGATTTCTTCTAAGAATTCCTCTACCTCATTTATATCATAGCCACCAATCTTTACTTTCTTAAACATCTTATTTTCAATATCTACAGGAGTTAGCATAAAAATCACCTCTTCTTAACAACATTATATATTAAAAATTCTAATTATTCAACATATTTTTTAATTTATCGTAAAATATAAGCACATACCAAAAAGGTATGCGCCTAAACTTTCTATTTCATCCACGAAAAATTCATTTTTTGTTTATAATCTTTTTTTTCTGCATCATTTTGAATTTCAACGCATTTTGGTGTCATTAAATAAATTAGATTAGATACCTTCTGAATAGTACCCTCTATCATAAAAGTAGCACCACTCATAAAGTCTAATATTTTTTGGCCATCTTCTTTGCAAACATTCTCTAAGTTTATTATTACAGCCTTTTTACATTTTAGATATTCACCTATTTCTTGAACATCTTCATAACAAGATGGTTGAGTTATAACCATCTTAGATGATGACACTGCTGTATTCATTGGAACTATTTTTGATTGACTTTTTGAAGAATATTGCATATCTGATGCATCAGAATATTTTCTACTTGGTGTATATTCTTCCTCCATATCATTTTCATATTCCATTTCTTCATCTAACATCTCATCTTCATACTCATCTTGATTCCCTTTAAGCATATTTATAAAATTACTAATTGCATTCGACTTCATATATTTCCTCCTAGGATAACCTCTTACTTTAATTATGCAATAAACTAAAATAGATGTCAACACATTTTTCTATTTTACCTAACATAAGTAAAAAAATTAATATTTTTGACATCTACTTTGTAACAATATTGAAATATTTATCTATATATTAAATTCATACCTTCAAAAAATCTAAGAGCACTTACTAACTGATCATTTTCATATACTTCAACATGAAGATGTGGACCTGTTGAATTTCCAGTACTTCCAACATATGCAATTACTTCACCTCTTGATACTACCTGTCCAGGAGTAACTGCCAAGCTTTGAGCATGTGCATATAGTGTACGATATGATTTTCCATTTTCAACACTAGTTCCATGATTTATAATAACACAATTACCATATGACCCATACCATCTAGCTAAACTTACTGTACCACTTTCCATCGCATGTATAGGCGTTCCACTTATACCACCACCTGAAATATCTGTTCCAGAATGGTATGACATATAACCTGTTCCCCACGGATCATAATAACCCATTGTCGCAGTAATTATATTAAATCCTGGAACTGGCCAATAAAACTGACCTGTAAAAGTTCCTTCATTTTTCATCCTAAGAATTTCAGCTTTTATATTTTTAGAAGTTTCTTCCTCTTCTTCTGCAAGTTTTGCAGCAGTTGCAGTAAGCATAGTTTGAGATGATTTCATTTCATTAACTTTATTTTCTTTTGCAGCAAGTGTAAGTTCTAGTGTTTCTTTTGACCTTGATGTATCGTATGTAAGCTGCTCTAATTGTGTTTTTTGAAATTCTATATTTTGCTTTACATATTCAACATATTCTTTCTGACTCTTAAGATTAGAAACTAAACTTTTGTCATATTCAACTATACTTTTTAGAACGCTAGCTTTAGAGAAAAAGTCTGTTATACTATTTGAAGTAATTAAAATATCAAACATGCTAGGCATACCATTTTCATATATAACTCTAAGTCTTGTCATATATACATCTTCTAGTGAATTATATGCTTGTGCTGAGTTTTGAAGCAAACTTTCTTGCTCTTCTAAAGTCTTACTTACCTCTTCTACCTTACCTTCAAGTTCCTGAAGTTTCATACTTACTAAAGTTACTTCACTATCTAAAACTGTAATATCATATATATAATTAGCTATCTCTTTTTCTATTCCTTCTAGTGCATCTGCTGTTTCTTTTTGTTTCCTTTGGACCTCTAAAAGTTGTTGTTTATAATCTGAAAGAGCATCTGCATAAACTGAATGATTAACAGTTATCATAGCTATTATAACAATACTCACAAATAATATTCTTTTGATTTTACACATAAAAATCACCTACACTTTTAAGTACTTCTTAACAGAGAAGCTACTTCCTACAATTCCTATAAATAATCCTATAAATATAAATATTATAAGGACTTGATACCAAAGTTCAGAATACGGCATTATTCCAAATATTCCAAGACTTGTCCCCATCTTTGGAAGCCTTGCATAAGCTACAACATATACAAGTGAAATTGTAACAAAAGCAAGAAGACTACTTACTAAGCCCATAATTACTCCCTCATATATAAATGGTTTTCTTATAAATGAATTTGTTGCACCTATATATCTCATAATATATATTTCTCTTTTATTAGAATATACAGCAAGTTTTATTGTATTTGAAATTATAAACATTGAAACTATAAGCATAACAGCTCCAACTGAAAGTAAAAATATATTTGCTATTTTAGATATAGAAATAACAGCATTTATTGTACCTTCTTTATAATTTACGTTATATATGTTATCCACTTTTTCAACTTGCTCTTTTATTTTACCTGCATCTTCTATATTTTCAAATCTTACTACAAATGATGCTGGAAATGGATTTACTTTTTCTAAACCTTCTAAAAAATAAGATCTATCCCCAAAAGCTCTAACTGCGTCTTCATAAGCGGCATCTTTATCTATATATTCCACAGGCTTTTTTACGCCTTCAATCTTTTCTATTTGAGCCTTAGCATACTCTATATCATTATCTGAAATACCATCTTTTATAAACGCTTGTAATCCTTGTTGTTTTCTTATATTTTCTATATTAATATTCACATTTTGAAAAAGTATCAAAAATATTCCAACTATAATAAGTGTTAAAAATATAATGAGCATAGTAGAGAATGTTTTAGAACCATGTTTTTTTAAATTGTCATATCCTTCTTTTATAAGGTATGTTCCTTGTTTCATACAGCATACCTCCCTTGTTTGTCACTTATAATTTTTCCTTTTTCTAATGATATTACTCTTTTATTTAGATTATCAACAATATCTTTAGCATGTGTTACAACAAGTACAGTAGTCCCTCTATTATTTATTTCTACAAGCATTTTAAATATTTCTTCTGCAGTTTTAGGGTCTAAATTACCAGTTGGCTCATCAGCTATAAGTACACTAGGTTTGGTAGCAAGTGCTCTAGCTAGAGCTACTCTTTGCTGCTCACCACCAGATAGCTGATTTGGAAAATAATTTTCTTTTCCTGAAAGTCCAACAAGTTCTAAAACATTTTTAAGCTGCATTTTAATTTCTCTGTCTGTTGCACCAACTACCATAAGTGCAAAAATTATATTTTCTGCAACTGTTCTATCATATAAAAGTCTAAAATCTTGGAAAACAAAACCTATTTTCCTTCTAAAATATGGTACTTCTTTTTGTTTTAATCCTGCAACATCTTGTCCAATAACTGTTACTTTTCCATCTGTTGCTACTTCTTCTCTCATTAATAGTTTTAAAATTGTAGATTTACCACTACCTGAAGGTCCTATTAAAAATACAAATTCACCCTTCTTTATTTTAAAACTTATTTTATCTAAGGCTACTACCTCATGATTATAATCTTTTGTTACATTATCAAATGAAATTATATCTTCCCCATTTTGTACATTGATACTGACATTAGATCGCCTTATACTGCTTATTTCCTCTTTTTTCATATTTCTCCTCACAATATATAAAAATGCTATCATAAAAACATTTTTTTGTCTAGTAAATTCATAAAATTATCACTTATATAACTTTAAAACATTTTAAATATAATTTTATTATTTCCTGAACGCTTCTTCCTTCACAGTCTATACTATCTGATACTTCACTTATTTCTTTATCTGTATATCCAAGTACCTTAAGAGCTACTATCGCCTCATCTAGCTGTTTATTTTGAACTTTCTTCTTCTTAATTATTATTTCATCATTTGTTATTTTATCTTTAAGCTCTAAAACTATTTTTGCAGCAAGTTTTGGTCCGACACCTGGTGCACTTTTAATTACATTTATATCATCTGTAGCAATTGCTGTAGCTAAAGTTTCTATTTCCATGCTTCCAAGTATTGATATGCCCATTTTAGCTCCAACACCATTTACACTAATAAGCTTCTTAAAAAACTCTAATCTTTTCTTATCTGAAAATCCAAATATTCTTGTATAATCTTCTTTATGATCATAATAAGTATATATTCTAACTTTGTTATCACTTTTTAAATTATCTATATCTTGACTAGACATATATATGTTATATCCTATATCATTTACTTCTAAAATTACTCCTTGCTCAAAGTAATCTGTTATTTTTCCATTCATATATGCATACATAAAAAACACCTCTAAACAAGAGGTATTTTACATTATTTTAAATTATTTGTCAAACTTTTGATACACATTTACAATATCTACCACTTCTCTTAGTTCCTTTTTTTCTTCTAAACTATTTGTTAAAATTTGAAGTTCATCATTATTTATATTGTATGTATATATATCTATAACTTTTTTTCCTTCTTTTTTACATGATTTTATTACATCTATATTATCATCTGCAAGTGTAAAGAATATGAAAAATATACCTGAGATTGACACTATGTATATAAGAGTTTCTACAATAATACTCATAATTATTCACCTAATTTATTATATTTAAAACTTTTAAAAAGTGTTACCAAAAATATATGTGTATTTTTTACTATTCTTTCATTGAAATTTTAAAATATCTATTTGCTTTTATGTAAATTTATGGCATAATATTATCATAGTTAAAAAATAATTTTAAAAGTAATTCAGATAAGGAGGACTTTTCTATGAGTAAGAAAATGTCAAAAAAAGAAATTAACAAAAAGAGAGGTTTGTCCGGAAAAAGACTTTCCGCCAGTGAACGCCCCGCGCCCATTCCCCGAAACAGGGTGGAAACACTCAAAACGACGTACTGTCGTAAGGAGAAGTACAAGAATAGAGCCCTAGAATTTTAGGGCTTTTATTTTTTTTGCAAAAATGTAAAATAAACTTGACATTACATATTTATGATGTTATAATATATGTAAAGTTAACTTTACATTTTTTTTAAGGAAGGTGATAAATTGAAAAACAGAGTTGAAAGCTTAAGAAAAAGTTTAAACGAAAAACAAGATGAACTTGCAAATATTGTTGGTGTTTCGAGACAAACAATTATATCTATAGAAAAAGGAAAATATAACCCATCAATATTACTAGCATTTAAATTTTCAAAACATTTTAACTTACCTATTGAAGAAATATTTATTTATGAGGAGGAAAATGATGAATAAAATATTAAAAAGAAAATTAATAGGATCTATAATTTGTATTATATTGGGGATTATAAGCTTTATATACCCTATGACATTAGGAAAAAATATAAACGATGAACTTCATTCATATTTATGTGGTTTTACAGGAGGAATTTTGGCAGTTGGAATATACACTTTAATTATAGTTATAAATGCATGTGGAAAACCAGATAAAGAGAAAAAATTAGAAAATCAGATGAATGATGAAAGATTAAATAGTATAAATAATACCTCAATGAGTATTACTTTTAAAATAAGCTTATTCACAGAGGCTATAATTAGTATTGTATGTGCATTTACAAATAATATGGTAATTAGTAGATATTTTGGATTTGCTATATGTATACAACTTATTGTATATGTAATAGTATATTTCATAATAAACAAAGTTAAATAATCTTTAAATTAGGAGTAAATCATAAATGCTCCTAATTTTATTTAGAAAAATCTAAAAACCTCTTTATTTTACCTCTAATATATGTTATAAATATAATAATTGATAAAGGAGGGAAAATATGAAAAAGAATTCAGTATTACTTATAGTTTTAGTAATATTAATATTAGCTGTAGTAGTAGGTATAATATTATTAAACACTAACAACAATAAAGGTAAAGTGAAGCTTGAAACAGCCGAGGATATAAAGAATATGTTAACTACAGTTTATTCAAATGCAAAGGTAGAACTTCCAGGTCTTGATACTTCCGTAATAGATGTTTCAGATGAAATTCAAGTTACATCATTTACAGGACTTAAATCAAATGAAAATATAAAGGAACTTGTAGTTTCTGTTCCATTTATAAATGCTCAAGCATATCTACTTTCAGTAATAAAAGTAGATAATAAAGCAAATATAGAAAAGTTAAAACAAGAAATTTACGATAATATTGATATGAGAATGTGGGTATGCGTATCTGCTGAAAAACTTTATATAACAAGTTATGATGATATTATATTTGTTGTAATGTCATCAGAAGAATGGGCAAAACCTGTATACGATGAATTTAAAAATTTTGCAGGTGGTAAAGTTGGAAAAGAGCTTGAAAAAACTGAAAGTTCAGATTATGAGCTTCCACCTGATATGCTTGCTGAATAAATAATAATAAAGCTTCCAGTTATATTGGAAGCTTTATTTAAAGAAAAGAGGGAAAAAATGCTATTTACAAGTATTAGCTTTTTATATTATTTTCTACCTATAGTTATATTACTATATTTTATCACTCCTAAGAAATTAAGAAATTTTATATTATTTATCTCCTCCATGTTATTTTATTTTTATGGAGAACCTAAATATATACTTCTTATGCTTATAGAAATATTAATAGCTTATATAAGTGGTATATTAATAGATAAGTATAAAAGTAAATCTTTATTTATAATAACACTTATAATACATATTGGTCTTTTTGGTATATTTAAATATACAGATTTTATAATATCTAATATAAACAATATATTTAGCTCAAGTGTGCCTATGCTGAGTATTGCTCTTCCAATAGGAATATCTTTTTATACATTTCAAATATTAAGCTATGAAATAGATGTCTATAAAGGAAAAGTAAAAGTCCAAAAAAATTTATTAAAACTCTTAACTTATGTTTCATTATTTCCTCAGCTTATAGCTGGACCAATAGTTAGATATGAAACAATAGAAGATGAACTTGAAAACAGGAAACATAGCTATAAAAATTTTTCTTATGGTGCAAAAAGATTTGTTATAGGACTTGCAAAAAAAGTATTAATAGCCAATATTCTAGGTGAGCTTTGTAATAAATTTATGATTGCAGATGAAAAATCTACTTTATTTTACTGGATATATGGAATAAGTTATATGCTTCAGATATACTTTGATTTTTCTGCATACTCCGATATGGCAATAGGACTTGGTAAAATATTCGGATTTAATTTTTTAGAAAATTTTGATTATCCATATATGTCTAAAAGTATAACTGAATTTTGGAGAAGATGGCATATATCACTTGGTTCTTGGTTTAGAGATTATGTGTATATTCCGCTTGGTGGAAATAAAAAGG
>CAZXLZ010000006.1:0-36275 GCA_964642045.1 uncultured Clostridiaceae bacterium | reverse complement strand
ATAATGCTTTCTTGGGTATGGGAAAAATATGTTAAGAAAAATAGTGAAGATAAGAAAAAAGCAAGAAAGAAAAGAGTGCTCGTTGATGAGGCTTGGATGCTTCTTGATTATCCAGAAGCAGTACAATTCTTAAATACAATGGCAAGACGTGCTAGAAAAAGAAATGTTTCACTAGCTGTTGTATCACAGAAATTCCAAGATTTCTACGAAAGAAAAGAAGCACAAGCAATACTTACTTCATCAGAAGTAAAATTGTTCCTAGCACAAGATAAATCTGAAATACAGTATTTAAAAGAGGTATTTAAATTAAGTGAAGGAGAAGCAAATTTCTTACTTACTTGTTCAAGAGGTAATGGACTATTGCGTTTGGGCTCTGAGTCTGCTATAATATCTATACAACCAACACAAAAAGAGTTCGAATTTGTTGAAACTAACATGTCAAAAATACTTGCAATGAAGCAGCAAAGGGAAGAACAAGGTAATTAAGAAAGGGTGATTTAGTTTTGGAGAAAAAGAAAATAATGAAAAAAGTAGTATTAGTTGTAGCATTCTTATTTGTGATAGTTACTATATCACCTATATTTAATGTAGAGTATGCAAAACTTACAGATAATGGAAAAGGCGCATTTGGTGGAGGCGGAATTAATAATGTTGTTGATATGGTTCTTAGTGCCACAATTGGACCTATAGGTACTGCATTATCTTCAGTGGTTCTGCTTCTAGTTGGACTTTTTGCACTTATACTTGCATCTGTTTTTGGACCAGTAATGGGAACATGGGGATTCCCAAGTATTGATCAAATAGTTTTCAATAAAGTAGCATTATTTGATCCTAATTTTATGGATGTATCGAATACAGGATTGGTATCATTTAATGGTATACCTGCTATACAATCACTTATAAAACAAGTATATACTACAGGATATGTTGTTGCAGGCTCAATATTTGTTATTGGAGCTATGGTAATTGGAATAAAGCTTGCTATAACTAGCATTGCTTCTGAAAGGGCATATTACAAAGAATTAGTAGGTCAGTGGCTAAAGAGTTTAGTATTATTATTTACAGTTCATATATTGGTAGCTGGAGTTTTTTATCTTAATGAGCTAGTGGTACAAAAAATTTATGAAAGTGCAAATCCAAGTGGTATACATTTTCAAACTCCCATGTCAAGCTTAGGATATGGAGGAAAAGTTGTGTCAACGTTGATAGGTGGCTGGAATGAACTTTGGGGAAAAAAAGCTGAAGAACCTACAATTGGAGGAGATGGTATAGGCGGACTTATCGTGGTTCTTTTACTTAAAGCAGTACTTGGAGGAGATATCATTTCAGCTGTAGCCGTAGCTGGACTTTTAGGTCAGACATGCTCTCTTTGTATCACATATTTTAAAAGAGTAATTGTATGTATAGTACTTGCAGCACTTGCCCCATATATTGTTGCAGTAGACTTTGTAAAGAAATTGCTGTAAGGAGGTAGAGTGATGAATAAGAGAAAAGGAATATTTGAGAAGTGGTTTTCTGACTTCGCAATGGCTGTTTTTACACAGTCTTTACATGCTATTATGCTTACTTTCTTGTTACTTACTATTGCAGCAATTATGGCTGGAGGAGCTTCTGAAGATGAAGATGGTACTAAGGTTGAAGTGAGTAAGGTTGCTGGAATAGATTTTAGTGACGAAGATAATAAAACACCAGGTATAATAGTAGAAAATGGAGATGAAGATGGTAAACCAGACCCTATATCAGCAGCAGCACTTGCACCATTAGTTTCACTTGTAACTTTTTTTGGCGTAACAGGTATAACAAGATTTGAAAAATCAGTAAAGCAAATTTTCGGTATAGGTGAATCTAGTTTCTTAAAAGGTACAAGAGAAAATGCTGCTAAAACATCTATGGCTATAAGATCTGGTATAAATATGGCAAGAAATACCACAAAAGCTGCCTCTGAAGGTATAAAAGGTCTTAAGACTAAAGCAAGAATGAGTGCTAACTTAAAAGAAATGGAAAAGAAAGGACTTGTAGAGAAAAGAGGTAATTATTATGCAGCAACGGGTAAGACTGGAGTGGAAGAACTAGATGGAGCAAGTAACAGTACAGAAATGATATCATCAAATTCAGCAGCAGGTGTTGCAAACAATAGTAAAGCTAATATCAGAAATGTAAATAAAAGTGTACTTGAAAATGAACGTCAAAACATTATTGCTGAAAGAGATCGTTTAAATAAAGAAGTAGATGAATTAACTAGTAAAATAAATAATGGTAGAATTCCTAGTAGTGCGTTACCACAGGCAAGGAGAGTAAGAGCAGAAATGCAAGATAACGCAAATAATCTAGAATTAAGAGTTCAAGATATTGAAAGACAATTGGCTAATATAGGTAGAAATAATGCAGTTCAAGCAAGGATCAATCAAACAATTTCAGCACAGACCATTGATACTAATCAAGCAATAAATTCAGGCACTAATGGTAACAATCAGCAGACTGAAAACTCAAATAATAATGGTGCTAATGAAGGGTTCGTTCCTAAAAATGATTATGAAAAACTGAAATATGAGAATGAACAAGCAAGAAAAGCTGAAAGATTGCAAAATAGATTAGAAAAAGAACAAGATAAAATTCAAAAACAGGTTGATGAATATAATAAAGCTAATAGGGATGTTATAAAGGCAATTCCAGATAGTATTTTTAATATTGGTGCAACTGCAGCAGGCTTAGGTGTTGGTGCTGGTATGGATAATGATTTATCGGATATTGTTAATATTGGTAATGCTATATCATCTCCTTTTGTTCATATGTCAACAGATAAGCTTATAAGACATCAAAATAAAAAAATACAACAGGCAATGTACAAAGTTGCTTCTGAATATGGTGGAGACGAAGCGGTTATCAAAATGAGTGCTAAGATATCACCAGAGTTTGTTAATGATGGATCTATTACTTCTGCAATTATTGGTGGAATAGAGAAAAAGGTAAAAGGTGTAAGCAAAAATATAAAACTTGATAATACAAAAATTAAAGCAACTCAAAATGTTGATGTAGATGTACAAACTAATGTAAATATTAATTCAACACAAAATGTTGTTAATAACGTTAAAAATACAAAGAATACCACATTAAAGAGTTTAAAAAGTAGTCGAAAAGGATTAAAATTCCAGTCAAATGTTGACAGGGAAAATTATATTAATAGTGTAGATGATATTTAATAAATAGAATATGAAAGGAAGGTATGGGTACAAAATTAGTACTCTTTAGGTAGATATATGAATATTTTTAAAAATAAATTGAATGTAGTAATTTTAGTGTTTTTTATAGCATCACTGTTATATGTAATTTATACACTTATATTTAACTCAAGTGATAAAAACATGGGTGGAAATGGGAAAAATAACTACACTAAAGAAGAAGTAGAAATATATTCTTCTGATGAGTATCTAGTTTTGGATTATAATACCTTCTATACTATTGAAAATATATCAAAGCAAATTATTCTTGCATTATCAGAAGGAAAGTACAAAGAGTTATATGGAGTACTTTCTTCTGACCTTGCAGGAGATATTTCTAAAGAACAGTATAAAAATATTTTTTCTGAATTTTATATATCTAATTTTTCTGATATAAAAGATGAAGAAGGAATAGTAGTAGAGGCATATCAAAATAGCAAAAATTTAGTAAATGCTTATAGTATTGCAGAAAATACATATATAGCAGAAATAAAAAATAATCATAATGGAACAACTAAAATAGGAATAAAGACAAGCTCTGATAATACTTATGAAATTGTATATTTTGAAATGTAAGGAGAAAACTAATGAAAATAAAATTTTTAGAAAGTTATAGTGATGATGCTAAAAAATATGTAGTATTACTTATTGTAGGAATTGCTATTGTTATAGGTGTGGCTCTATATTTTTTACAAGTAATATGGACAGGAAATAGTAAAAAACAAGATGATGGAACTAGTAATAATCAAACAGTATCAGAATCAAATGATGATACTGTGAAAATAGGTAGTTACTCAAAAGTAAATAATGGTAGAAGTTTAATTTTAAAAGAATACTTTACTGATATTTTCAGACTCCTATCTTCTGGTACAAAAGAAGAAATATATAATAGTGTATCAAAAGATTATATAACAAAGTATAATTATAGTTCTACATCATTATATAATAAACTTAAAAGCAAGCAAATGATAGGAAAAGCTTTTGAAAGTAAATCATATTCTTATGCTAGTAATCCAAGATTTGGGAATATATATTCTTTAGAAATGTCTTCAGTTGATGGAAGTGTATTAGATAAACTGTTAATAATAGAAGATAAGCCTAGAAGTTATAAATTATCTTTTGAATCGTATATAGGAAAGAAATCTCAAGATGTAAATGTAGTATATGAAGGTGTAAAACTTAGTATAAAATCTGTTGAAGAATATAGAGATAGAATATATTTTGATATACAAATCCAAAATTTAAATGAAAATGAAATCGTTTTAAATTATGGCGCGTCAGCAAATGAAGCAATATATGTTGAACTTGAAGATGAAAGTAGAATATATAATATATTGACATTCTTTGATTCTAGAGAAATAAAGCTTAGTAGCAATCAAAGTTTGACAGGTAGAGTTGAGTTCTTAATTAGTGATTTGCAGTCATCAAACATAAAAAAGATGGGACTCGTAAATGTATATAATTCTCAGTCAGAAACTAGATCTAATTTTGAGTATGAAATATATTAAAAATAATTAATTTTTACTTAAAAAGGGAGGAGGCGAAAAAAAGTTATGCTTAGCCCACAAGAAAAAGCTGAACTTAGAAGAATAGAAAGAGAAAAAAAGGCCAAAGAAAAAAAAGCTAAAGAGGAAGAAGAACAAAGAAGAAAAAGACTTGAAGCTATGAATTCTTATTTTGATGACGACAATGATGATGAAGAGGAAGAAGAAGAACAGCAAGAAGATGATAACGATTATGATGATGACGATGATAGAAGAAAAGATAAAAAAGAAGATGAAGAAGAAAAAGACAGAAAAGAAGATGATGATAATCGTAACAGGAACAATAATGAAGAAAGTCAAGATGGTAAAAACGATGTAGATAAGAATAACGAAAATGATAATAAATCAGATAGAAAAGATTCAGATAAGTCTTCAGATGGAAAAAAAGCAGATGATAAAAATAAATTAGATAATAATGGAGATTCAGGAAAGGAAGCTACAAAAGAAGCTGGGCATAATAATGCACCTAATTCTCAAGGAACTTCGCAGCCTCAAGCAGGAGGTAGTGGTACTGGTAGTGCAACACCCGGTCAGCCAGCAACAACACCAACAGCCTCTCCAACACCAGCAGCAACAGGTACAACGGGCACAGCTGCAACAGGTACAACGGGCACAGCAGTAACAGGTACAACGGGTACAGCAGTGACAGGTACAACGGGCACGGCTGCAACGGGCACAGCGGCAACAACAACAACTGGCACAGCAGCAGCACCAGTTTTATTGGTAGTACTTTTAGTAGTACTTATATTAATACTATTTGTTGCTATTTGTGGACTAATATCTAATGCACTTGCCAATACTGCTGCAGATTATTATGATTATGAATTTAATTTAGAAGATACAACTTTGGCTCAGATAATAAAAGCTAGAGAAGATGAGAAGGGGAGACCATTACTTAGATTTAATGTAAAAGACCATCAAAGATATGTTTTCTTTTCGATGGATGAGTCTGATATGAAAGATTTACTTTACAATAATATGAACAAATATTATGATGATATAGTAAAGGTAATGGTTGATAGACAAGCTGAGAGAATAGTAAATGGTAAAAATATTTCTAAGGCAAGTAGCGTAGGTGAAGCAATTTCTATTAGTATAGAAGACCCAAATGGTGATGATGAGTTGGAAAAGTTAAGAAAGTATGGAACATCAGGTTTTTCTATACAGAATTACTTCTTATTTCTAACTAATGAAGAGTTTGTAAATTCAATGCTTGCTAGCACTTTATCTACTAGATCTATTCAGCAAATATATACAGATATGGAAAAACACCAAGGGGGAGATACTGGAGATGTTAGATTAAAATCAATAAGTAAGGGATTTAAAGATTTGATTCTTCTTAGAATGGGGGCTGATGTTTTAGCAAATCTTAATGCACAATATAGTTTTATAAGTGATGAGAATAAAGCAACTATTGATGATTATCTTACAAATCTGAATGGTCAGTATCTTGCTTTATATCAAGATTATTTAAAGACAGATCTTACGTTTGCACTTGTATATAAATATTTATTTAGTACATTTGATCAATTTAATAGTATTGTATGGAATGTATATGGAACAGAAAATGTAAACGGAACACGTGTAGCAGTACCAATAGATTTTGAACTTATGCAAGCTAAGGGCTTATTATCAGATAATGGAGAAACTGAAAATTTATATATTCCAGATGTATATATTAATTCATTCACAAAAGAAGAAAATGATGCAGTATCAGATGGTGACTTTATAACTTACCTAGGTGTATTAATGACACATGAAAGATATGCATATGAAAAATATATAGATGAAGTACTATCTATAGTAAATCCATATTTAATGCATTGGATTGTTCCTTATTCTATAAATGTAGCAACAAATGATTATACATTTGCTTTGGATGTAATGTATAATATGAGGGGACCTATTAGCCTTGATGTATATAAGCTGCAGCAACTATATAGAACAGAAGAATTTTGTATCGAGGTACTTAGAGATTATACTAAATATGATTATTTATACTATTGTAGTGAATGTAATGATGGTGTAATATATAATAAATTATATACTGCAGCTGAATTAGAACAGCATTTTAAAGACGTGGTAACTAATAAAGATGTAACTCATTGTGACGTTATACCAGGCAATCCATATGACGAATATAAGTGTAAAGCAAAACCAATATTTTGTTTGAATGAGGAAGACTATAAGAATAATAGTAAAACTCAAATAAGCGGAAGTGAGCGATTACATACATTTGATTATCCTTTAAATGAAAGTTATAAAGAGCTTGATTCTGAAAAGAAGATAATGTTTTATCATACAAATATAGATGATGATCCTAGTAATAAATCATATGATGAATTATTGGATATGTTTTGTGGCAGTCATGTACCAAAAGTTGGTAGAGATGTTTCAAGTACGTTAGAAACTAAATTAAAATATGCTGAAGGTATGTATCAAGTTACATATAACGAATGGGAAATTGATATGTATATAGAAGGCAGATGGATAGGAAATAATCAAAGTACTGCATATGATAAGGGTCTTACATCAAGGATTATAAGTTTTGATACAGGAAGTCCAAAAGTTGAATCAGTATATAGAGATATACTAGAAGCAGGACCAAAGAATTATACTAAAACATATAAATTATCGTATTTAGATGAAGATGACTATAATAGAGATGGAACAAGAGCAAATTCTTATGAAAAAATAAATAGAATTGAATGGTTCTTAGATTATGGTGCAGGCGAAAACGAAATGTTCCCTGACAAAAAATCTAAGGAGTGGTATGATAATTATACAATTTCTACTAAAAGTGGAGAAAAAAATATATTTACTGATTTTTATCATATAAGCTTTAATCAAGTAGCTAAAGTAATAAGAGCAGATGTTACACCTCAAGTTTTTGATTATTCTAAAATAGATGTATCTAAATTCCCTAAAGTGTTAGAGAATCAAAAACTAGCTGAAAATGAATTAACTTTTACAAATAAAGAAGGTAAAAGTGTAAAAGTTGCAAGTTCTGATTATTTAGCAGAGAATTTTTGTACATATTTAAAACTTAAGTATAAATATAATATAGATTCTTTGACAAGGCTTATGAATAGCGATGAAATAAAAAAAGCGGTTGCAGATATAAATTCAACTGATGGACTTACTGAGGAAGAAAAAGTTAAATTAGAACAAACAAAGAGACTTCAAGGGGAGATGACAATACTTCAGTATATTAATGGAAGTACAGGTAATATAAATGATAGGTATGCTGGTAAGTATGGTGATGAATATAAGGGAATATATAACTTTGAGATTGCATCACAAGCAGATAAAAGTTCATTTGTTGATAATTTAAGTTTTGCTTTGGCATCATTTTGGAATTGGTTTTGTGGTAACACCAGTCAAGCTGTTGTGAAAAATGGATATTATAGTAATGACCCTGTAATTGATGCTTGTTATAGATTAAATACAGTGCAAGGTTATGACTTTAAAGAATTGGATTTTGCGTTTGTAGAAATAGAATCATATTATAATGCTCTTCCAACACATGCTTCTGATGCTTTAGGAAATAACGTTGTTAGTGAAGAAATATCTTCACTTCCAGCAGAAGGCTTAGCATGGCCAGTGCAAGAAAAAAATGGTTCTAAAGATGTACTTGATTATGATAACCAAGCTAATACTTTAAAAATAAAAGTAAAAAAGGGAGAAGAAAACAAATATAAGGTAATTGCAGCACTTGATGGAACTGTTTATGTTGATGAAAAGGCATCAAGAATATTACTTCTTTCTACTGACAATAAATATTTAATTATATATGAAGGCGTAGCTGCAAGTGTTCGTACTGGTGATACAGCAACTAGAGGACAGAGTTTAGGAACAGTTAATAAAACTCCACTTATATACAGAGTAGCATTTAATATCGATGGATTTGAAGTACCAGAAGGAGGAATGCCAAGTTATAAAGCTACAGATTTATATGACCCTCTTATATTCTATAATATAACTGAAGATGAAAATGGAAATAAAATAGTTGAGTCTGTTACTGGAAGTAGTGGGGAATATGCAGTTAAGACAAGGACAATTAATGGAAAAGAATTACGTTATAAGGTGTATAAACAAAGAGATGCATATTATTCAGAAACATATTATGGATATGGAGGCACAATAGGTAAAATTGGCTGTCCACTTATAGCAACAGCAAACGCTCTATCTGCATTAGGATATGGAAAAGATCCAGGTCAGATATGGGATTTGGTGGGAAAACCTGCAGGTAGTTATGGAGTTACTTGGGCATGTCAAGCTTTAGGATTTAATGCATATGATAGAGATGCATATTCTGTTACAAGGAATGAAATAATAAGTCATCTTCAAAATGGAGGCACAATAGTATTTCATTTTGCAGCAGTTGATGATCATCCTTTCTCAAATTCTGGACATTGGATGTCTATTACTGATTATTTAGGTGGAAATGATGTTATAGTAAATGATGGAAATTATGGTATGTTTGAAGATAGACAAAGTATAGATTATATAATTCAACATGCAAAATGTTATAGTACTAAGTACAATGAAAAAGGAACTTTTGTATTTATATCTAATTAAAAAGCAAATGTGGTAGTGGCTTAAAATAAAACGAGCACTACCACTTATTATATATGAAAGGAGAGATATATGGAAAAGTGGTTAAAAAGAATATGTATTATATGCATTATAATAGTTATAATTATAGGTATTATTGATATATATAACGATTACATACTTCCCAAAAAATATAATAGTGAGTCAGTGGGCTCAAAAATTACAGATGAAAATGAATATAATATGTGTAATAATGCAGCTTTAAAATATTACTTAAGTATAAGAGAAAATATAAATAATATAAAATATTTCATAACTGCTCCAAATAGGAGCAAAGCTAAGATAAGTACATTAAATGATAATTTATCGAGTTATAGCAATCTTACAACATATAATGTGTATAAACTTGCAAATAATATATATAAAATTGATTATTCTATATCTTATTCAAATAAATTTTCTATGGTAGTAAAATTTAATAAACATAGAAACTATTATACTGTAATTTATGATGAGCTATATGAAAAAGGAAAGGTAGGATGATTATGAGCGAAAAATATATAAAATATGGAGTATATATATTAATAATATTTATATGTATAATAATCATTGGTAATGTTTTAGCTAAAGTCTATCCTGATAAAAGACCAAATAGTATGTATTTTGATGAAATAGAAGAAAGCCCTATGAAGCAAGATGTTAGAAATACTGATATAATAGCACTTTTACTTAAAGAATCACTTAATGACATGACTGAATATAAGTATGAAAGTATATATAATTCTTTATCAGATAAAAGCAAAGAAAAATTTGGTGGCACAATAGAAAAATTTGGAGAAATTATGGCTAAGGATTATATAACTAAACTAAGTATAATAAATGTACAATATGGAGGACATAATGCTGAAAATGATACATACATTTATGATGTGTATTTAAGTGGACCACCAGATCAAACAAAGCTTACTGAAGAGGAATTAAAGCTTGTCATAGATAGGTATGTATGCCTTATCTTACATATAGATGAAAATAATGATTATACAATTGACTTTGATGTATAAGAAAGAGGAATAATATGAAAATAAATATAAGAAATATATTAATATGTATCGGTGTAATAGTTGTTACTTTTATGGTTTTTAATGTAATATTAAGATTATTAAGAATTAATTATATTTATCATATTATAGAAGAAGACAGCACTATTCCATTAAGAAACGATGAAATTTATTTAGATTTAAGCACAGTTATAAAAAAATACTTAAGATGTATAAAAAATGAGGAGTATGATGTATTAAAAGATATGTCTTTATACAAAGCAAGACTAAGAATAGAGGAATATCAAGAAATTAAGAATAACTTAGTTACATCTGATATGTTTGATGTCATATTCAACAATATTACAATTTTAGATACAGACATTTATTTATGTGATTTATATACTAGAAATCAAAATACTGCTTCAGAACCTATTAAAATAGTTATAAAGTTAAATAAACAAGAAGGATATTTTAGAGTCCTTAATATAAAAGCTATATGTGGAGGTTAAGAAAAATGTATGAATCTAAATCGAAAAACACTATAATGATAATTTTGATATTTCTAATGGCTTGCTATTTTATAGGTATAAATTTTTTAGATGAGATAAATAAGAAAAATGAAAATAATTCATATGTATCACTAAACATAGTATCGACTACAAAGGAAGATTATATAGAGGAATATATAACATATATAAAGGATGGAAAGTATAATCTGGCATACAATATGCAGTCAAATGAATCTAAATCGAAACTAACAAATTCCGTAGATAAATTTAAAAGTTATAGTGAGAAGAAGTATAAAAATATTGATAAAGAAGAGTGGAATTTTAGATATATAATTTTAAGTGAAGAAAGTTTAAAAAAGATGAATGTTTATGAATATAAAGTGCAAGATAAAGAAGATGATGAAACTATAATTAATAGACTTAAGCTTAATGAATATGCAAGTAATGTATATAAGATTGATATTGATTAGGAGGATTGAATATGGGAACTTCAAGAAAAATATCACTTTTCTTTAACTTTATATTTATAATAATATTAGCTTTAATAGTACTTTATATAGGATTTAGTTTTACCAAGGTTTTATTTATAAACATGTTTGATGATACAAATCAGGTAGTAAATAAAACGGAAATATCAGAGCTTTCGGAATGTATAACTAAATATTATGATTACTTGTATTATGGACAATTTGAAAAAGCAAAGCATTCTACTGCTATTGTTAGTAGAAAATCAAATGAAGAATATTTAAAAATGCAAAATGAAATTTTATCTTATGGGGAATATGAGGTAGTTATAAGATATGCATATAAGCTTTTCGGGAGTACATATAGGTGTTATGTAACAACTTTTGATAAATCAGATCCTAAGGCTTACGAATATATACTAAACGAAGATAAAACTAAGATGAATAAAATAGTTATATCGCTAGATAGAATAAATGATAAATTTAGCATTATCTATGAAGAATATTATAATATAAATATGTAGGGAGGCAAAGTATGAGTATAGATGTACCTAAGATTATTTACATATATGTTATAATTTTAGCTTTAATGTACTTTTTCATAATAAATGGAAATATAATTGAAAACGTAAGTAGCTTTACGGATAGAAAAAATTTAGAAAATCCAGAATTATCCTTAGAGACTGATTATAACGGAAATAAAGTCTCGCTTGACTATATTAAATGTTTTGTATATAATATTAATAGAATGAAGGAATCTGAGCTAAAAAATTTCTTTGATGAAAGTTATTATAATATGTACTCAAATAGTATAAAGAAGACAGTTATAAACAAGGTAAGAATAAAAGATAGTAATAATGAAAGTTATATAGAACTTGTTTCAAAAACTAAAAATGAAAGTGGTCAAGATGTTTATGTATATAATATCTTGGTTGTAAAAAAAGGACTTAAGTTTCCAGATAGCTTTAATATATTAAGCGAGGAAGAGTCCTTAGATAAAAATAAAAGTATAGATATTCACGTAATAGAAATATCGCCATATAATTATGTTTTACAAATTCCAGATAAGGAATTTGTAGGTTAGGAGAAAAAATGAAAATAGATATAAAACAATTAGAAGAGATAAGAGATACAAAGCAAGTGCTTGAGATGAAAGTTGAAAATATAGATGATAGTTTTAACATGGTAGGATATGTTGGAGATGATATAAAAGCAATACTTCCAAGAGCAGAAGCTTCAAGTGTTGTAGAAGATGATGGTCTTGTTGATACTAAACATATAGTAAACAAAGCTGGAAAAAAAGTAGAAGCTTGTATAAAAGAGATAATAACAGAGGCAGATGGAAAAGTAGTTGTTGTTATGTCAAAAAAAATATTAGAACTTAAGGTAAGAAAATGGATGTACATGCACTTAAAACCTGGCATGAAAATGAGAGGGATAGTTAGAAGTCTAACGGACTATGCTGCTTTTGTTGATATTGGTGGGGGAGTAACAGGTATGCTTAAACTTCAAAACATAACTGATGTAAATGTAAATCATGCATCAGATGTATTAAGGCTTGGTCAGAGAATATCTGTTATAGTAAAAAAATACGATAGAGATACTGGTAAGATAGAACTTTCATATAAAGAAAATCTTGGAACTTTTGAGTCAAATGTTAAAAACTTAAAAGAGGGGGACATAGTAGAAGGAATAATAAGAAATAGAATGAAAACAGGTATATTCGTTGAATTAAAGCCAAATCTAGTTGGAATTGCTGAACACGTAAATGGAATGGAATATGGTCAAAAAGTACTTGTTAGTATAAAGAGAATAAATATGGAAAAGAAAAAAATAAAACTAGTAATAATAGGTTAGAATATCAAATATTAAATACTTATTACGAATTTTTGGACATAAAAAAGCGAAGCGGTAATATAACCACTTCGCTTAAAATTATGTGCTTGAGAAATTATGCAAATGCCTTAGCTTCGGCATCTTCGAAGTTAGGATTTTTCCCCATCTTCGTCTCAAATTCAAAATTATAATTTTTTCTTGCCTTTGTATAGTCAACAGGCACACAGTCTTTTATGTCCCAGACTTCAAAAATATAAGGGATATACCCATTCTTTTGAAGTTCAGCTTTATGGGGATTGTCCGTGTTATAAATCTCCAAAATTCCCTCATCATAACAAACCTTCTTGACTATGCGGGTTTCGCATGTTTTGGTGTTTAAGGCCATCTGGTCTCTTTCAAAATACGGAAATACTTCGATTTCCCTATCTTTCTCATAATTCCGGCCCGTTTGAGGGTCTATTTTGATGTTTTGAATCGTTGCAGCAAGTGAATCTTCGCCATCAACGATAATAGGTTCGCTAAACAAATTAAACCGTTTAGTCTCATCATTAATCCTCCAAAAAACAACATGCTTCATACTTAAAGCTCCTTTCAAAAATGTATTATTAATTTAGAATGCAATTTCGACGGCATCGGCGCATCCAGTGGCAATAAGCTTGTCGCGTGCTTCTTCTGCCTCTTCGAGTGTGTGATAAGTTTCATAAAGCGTTTCGTGAAAGTAATCGTAATTAGGCAGTTCATTTAAGGGTTGCTTTGATATCCATGCTGTACCATTGTCTGGGTCAGCAATAATGTGGTATACAGGATGCTGTTCAATATATTCAGAAAGGAATCTCTCGGCTTCATCACGAGTGTCACACACCTTAATTATATTGTAACCTTCGGATTCGAGCTTCTTTCTGGACTTACTTGTCGCCACAAAGTCCGTTTCGCTTATGGGATTAGCCTTGATATAAAATCGGATATTAAGTCCGAGTAATTCCCTTATTTTATAACAAGTCTTTTTATTTGTTCCTGTAAACGTTATCCCGGGTGCAATATTAATAGGTTTCATATTTACCTCCATAATTTTAGGGTAGATGAGTACCTACCACATATTAATGTGACTTTTTACTTATAAATTACATGCTTAATTATAACACATTTTACATAAAATGTAAATATTTTTTGCTAATATTATAATAAAGTTATAAAACTAAACGAAAACACCAGAATTACCATATAAGTAATGCTGGAGTAGAGATTAGCAATATTGTGTACGCACACCTTTTATTTATACGTACCCATCTTGTTGAGTTTAAGTCGTGCAAGAATTGTAATATCGCCTTCCTGAAGGGATAAAATTGTATATGCTTTTTTTGTAGGACTCATAGGAATTGTGCTTACATGAAAGGCTTCTTCAGGAGTAATTTCAATTTCTGTTTCTTCTTTGACCTTCTAAATAAAAAGTTTAGCGAAGTTATCATCTGTAATCATGGCTTTTTTCTTTCAAATCGTTTGATAGACTTCATTTGGAAATCTAAGTTGTTTGCTTTTCGCACTTATTATAACCATTAAATATGCATATCAAGATTTTATTAGAATATAACTAATATATACTGATAGCTTATGTTATAGTTGTTTAAATATATTTTCAGTTATATATTATAATAAATACTAAAATATTTTTCATTCTGAAAAAAAGAAAAAATTGATTTTTGCGAAATAAGTGTAGAATGTTTATAGCAAATAAAATAAAAATATATAAGACTCTAAAGAAAGTTTAAATTGTACTTTTTAGACTTTACTTTGTTTGTATTAATCGTCATTTTACAAAATATTACATATTTTTTAACAAATATGAAATTTTAATGTAATTTACTTGATTTGTCATGAAAAAAGTAGTATAATTAACACGTGATTTTGCGTTGATGCAAGATGTGGCTATTCAAAGAAATAGGGAACTCTTGCGGAGCATGTCTGATTTTAAATCGGGCGGCAAGTATAATATATTTATGTATTTGCCAAGTTTTATTGGAGTTTTTAGCCCAAAAAATTTGGCTCAAAATATGTTATAAAAAGAAACACGTGGGTTAGTGTAAAACTTGCCAAACAATATTCTGTTAGAAAAGGAGTGTTATTTGATGGCAAAAAAGGAAACAAAAAAAATGAGAATAAGATTGAAGGCTTATGATCATGTACTATTAGAACAATCAGCATCTAAGATAGTTGAGGTAGCAAGAAAGACTGGTTCAGAAGTTGTAGGACCAATTCCACTACCAACAAGGAAAGAGATTGTTACAATACTTCGCTCTCCACATAAACATAAAGATTCAAGAGAGCAATTTGAAATGAGAACTCATAAAAGAGTTATTGATGTTCTAAATCCAACACAAGCAACAGTTGATGCACTAATGTCAATTGATATGCCAGCTGGTATTGATATCGAAGTTAAATTATAATAATAAAGACTTATAAAGCTATAATGTTCAACCTTTAAATCCAAATAAGGCAATGATAACCCAGCATTAATAGTTTGTACTAATAAAAAGTAATAAGTTTAGAAAATGAAAAGGAGAAATTAAAATGGTTAAAGAAATTTATGGCAGCAAAGTTGGAATGACTCAAATCTTCACAGAAGATGGAAGAGCAATTCCAGTTACAGCTATCGAAGTAAAACCTTGTACTATTGTAGCTATTAAAACAGAAGAAAAAGATGGATATAATGCAATAGTTGTAAGCTTCGGGGATGTTAAAGAAAAAAATGTAAATAAACCAGTAAAAGGTATATTTGCAAAAGCAAAAGTAGGAGTTCAAAAACACCTAAGAGAGATTAAGGTTGATAGCCTAGAAGAATTTGAAGTAGGTAAGACTGTTGATTTAACAGCTTTTGCTGAAGGAGAAAAAGTTGATGTTCAAAGTGCTTCAAAAGGTAAAGGATTCCAAGGTACAATAAAAAGACATGGAATGCATAGAGGACCTATGGCTCATGGTTCTATGTATCATAGAAGACCAGGTTCAATGGGTGCAACATCTACTCCAGGAAGAGTTTTCAAAGGTAAAAAGCTTCCAGGACATATGGGATCAAAAACATCTACAATATTAAATCTAGATGTAGTTAAAGTTGATACAGACAAACAAGTTATATTAGTTAAGGGTTCAATTCCTGGAGCTAAAAAAGCTATTGTTAGAATAAGAAAAACTGTAAGATAGTAAAGGGAGGAGGAAAGTTAAAATGCTTAAAGTAGACGTTTTAAATATTGAAGGTAAAAAAATCGGAGATTTAGAATTAAATGAAAACGTATTTAACGCTGAAATAAATAACATAGTAATGCATGCAGCACTTGTTAATTATTTAGCAAATCAAAGACAAGGAACTCAAAGTACAAAAACTAGATCAGAAGTATCTGGTGGTGGAAGAAAACCTTGGAAACAAAAAGGAACAGGAAGAGCAAGACAAGGATCTATCAGAGCTCCACAATGGATAAAGGGTGGTATAGCTCTAGGACCAAAACCAAGAAAATATACATATAAACTTCCTAAAAAGGTAAGACAGCTTGCTATAAAATCTGCACTTACATCTAAACTTCAAGATGGCAACTTAGTTGTTGTAGATAAAATAGCTCTAGCTGAAATAAAAACTAAAAAGATGGTAGAGGCTTTAAATAAATTAAATGCAAATAAAGCTTTAGTAGTTATAAACGAAAAAGATCTAAACGTAACAGCTTCTACAAAAAATATTGAAAATGCAAAAGCTATAACAGTTAATACAATAAATATTTTTGATTTATTGAAATATGAAAAATTAGTAATAACTAGCGATGCAGTAAAAACATTAGAGGAGGTGTACGCTTAAATGAAACATGCAGAAGATATAATAATAAAACCTATAAGAACAGAAAAATCAAGCAACGCTATAGCTGAAGGAAAATATACTTTTGAAGTTGCAACAAATGCAACAAAAGTAGAAATAAAAAAAGCTGTAGAAGAAATATTTGGTGTTAAAGTTAAAAAAGTAAACACATTAAATTATGATGGTAAAAATAAAAGAGTTGGTGTGCACCAAGGAAAAACTAAGGCTTGGAAAAAAGCAGTAGTTGAAATTGATAAAAATCCATCAGGTGAAAAATACTTAACTAAAGGTGCAAAAGAAGTTAAGGTAAATAAAAAATATAAAACAGAAATTCAAGAAATTGATTCATCATTTGCAAATAACTAAAGGAGGAATTAAAAAATGGGAATAAAGCATTTTAGACCTGTTACTCCATCACTTAGAAATACAACTGTTTTAACAAACGAAGAAATTACAAAGTTTTCTCCAGAAAAGAAATTAACATGCGTTTTAAAGAAAAATTCTGGTAGAAATAATACTGGTAAAATAACAGTTAGACATCAAGGTGGAGGACAAAAAAGAAAATATAGAATAATAGATTTTAAAAGAAATAAAATTGATATGGAAGCTACAGTAGTTGGAATAGAATATGATCCAAACAGAACAGCTAACATAGCACTTATAGAATATACTGATGGTGAAAGAGCATATATACTTGCTCCTATCGGTCTTACAGACGGAGATAAAGTTATATCTTCTGAAAATGCGGATATAAAACCAGGAAACTGTCTACCAATAAAATCTATACCTGTTGGTACTATGATACATAACATAGAACTTAACAAAGGTCAAGGTGGAATACTTGTTAGAAGTGCTGGTATGTCAGCTCAGCTTATGGCTAAAGAAGGAAAATATGCACATGTAAGAATGCCATCTGGAGAAATGAGACTTGTAAATTCAGACTGTCATGCAACAATCGGAACAGTTGGTAATACAGATAGCGAAAATATAAAACTTGGAAAAGCAGGAAGAAGCAGACATATGGGAATTAGACCAACTGTTAGAGGAGCAGTAATGAATCCTTGCGATCACCCACATGGTGGTGGTGAAGGTAGAGCTCCAGTTGGACACACATCTCCTCGTACTCCTTGGGGTAAACCAGCTATGGGTTACAAGACTAGAAATAAAAAACATAGAACAAATAGATTAATCGTAAAGAGAAGAAATGAAAAATAATAAGGAGGAATAAAATATGTCAAGATCACAAAAAAAAGGACCTTATGTAGATGAAAAGTTACTTGCTAGAATAGAAAAACTTAATGAAGAAAATAAAAAAGTAGTTTTAAAGACATGGTCTAGAAGCTCAACTATATATCCTCAAATGATTGGTCATACAATTGGTGTACATGATGGAAGAAAACATGTTCCAGTATACATCCAAGAAGAAATGGTAGGTCATAAATTAGGAGAATTTGCTCCAACAAGACTATTTAGAGGTCATGCAGGAGACAAAAAGAGCGATGTTAAAAAATAAGAAAGAATATAATTCTTAAAAAAGGAGGACATAATTAAAGATGGAAAAAGAAGCAAGAGCATATTTACATGATGCAAGAATAAGTAGCAGAAAAGTAAAGATTGTAATAGATACCATTAGAGGAAAAAAAGCTACAGAAGCCTTAGCAATACTTAAATATACTAATAAAGCTGCAGCTCCTATAGTATATAAATTAGTAAAATCTGCTATGGCTAATGCTACTAATAATCATGGAATGAATGCAGAAAACTTAGTAATAAGCGAAATATATGCAAATCAAGGTACAACTATGAAAAGAATAATGCCAAGAGCACAAGGTAGGGCTTATCATATAAGAAAAAGAACTAGTCATATAACAGTTGTATTAAAAGAAATGTAGAAAGTAAGGAGGAAATCTTAAATGGGACAGAAAGTTAATCCACACGGACTTAGAGTAGGTATAATAAAAGACTGGTCTTCAACTTGGTATTCAGATAAGAAAGAGTTTGCAAATAACTTAGTAGAAGATTATAAGATCCGTAAATATTTAAAAGATTTACTTAAAACTTCTGGAATTGACCACTTAGATATAGAGAGAAAAGGTTCAAAAGTAAAAGTAGATATTTATACTGCAAAGCCTGGTATGATTATAGGTAAAGGTGGAGCAGCAATTGAAGAGTTAAAGAAAAAAATAGCTAATAAAATAGGTAAAACTATAGATTTAAATATTGTTGAAGTAAAAGACGTAGATATGTCAGCTACTTTAGTTGCAGAAAATATAGCTATTCAGCTTGAAAAAAGAATATCTTTCAGAAAAGCTATGAAACAAGCAATGCAAAAAACAATGAAACAAGGAGCACTTGGAATTAAAACAGCTGTTTCTGGACGTTTAGGCGGAGCAGAAATTGCAAGAACAGAACATTATAGTGAAGGTACAATACCACTACAAACATTAAGAGCTGATATCGATTATGGATTTGCAGAAGCAAAAACAACTTTCGGTATAATAGGTGTTAAAGTTTGGATATATAAAGGAGAAGTACTTCCAGCTAAAAAAAATGCAGAGGGAGGTAATAAATAATGTTATCACCAAAAAGAACAAAATTTAGAAAAATGCAAAAAGGTAATATGAAAGGTAAAGCTCTAAGAGGTAATAAAGTTACAGATGGAGAGTATGGAATACAAGCTTTAGACTATGCTTGGATAACAGCTAACCAAATTGAATCAGTCAGAGTTACACTTTCAAGGTATACTAAAAAAGTTGGTAAAACTTGGATAAAAATATTCCCTGATAAACCAGTAACTAAAAAACCTGCTCAAACAAGAATGGGTTCTGGTAAAGGAAATCCAGAATACTTCGTTGCAGTTGTAAAACCAGGTAGAGTACTTTTCGAAATTGCTGGACTTGATGAATTAACTGCAAGAGAAGCTCTAAGAAAAGCAATTCATAAATTACCTATAAAATGCGCAATTATTAAAAGAGAAGGTTTAGAAGAAGGGGGAGATTCAAATGAAATCTAGTAAAATGCCAGAATACATCAAGATGTCAATAGAGGAATTAGATAAAGAGATAAAATCATTAAAACAAGAACTTCTAAAAGCAAGATTTGGGCATGCTATGAACGGACTTGATAACCCTAAAAAGATTACTGAAATAAAGAAAAATATAGCTAGAGCAAATACTGCAAAATGTTCAAAATTAGCAGAAAATGCTAAAGCTTCTAAGTAATAAAGGAGGAAAAGCAAGTGGAAAGAAATGCTCGTAAAACAAAAATAGGAAAAGTTGCTAGTAATAAAATGGATAAAACTATTGTTGTAAGAATAGATAACAAAGTTAAAGATCCACTTTATGGAAAAATTAAAAATCATACTTTAAGAGTAAAAGCTCATGATGAAAATAATGAATGTGATATTGGAGATACAGTGGAAATAATGGAAACAAGACCACTTAGTAAAGATAAAAGATACAGATTAGTTAGAATTATAGAGAAAGTAAAATAGTTTGTAAATTGAAGGGAGGACTAAGTCCATGATACAACAACAAACAATATTAAAAGTTGCAGACAATACTGGTGCTAAAGAGCTTATGTGTATTAGAGTTCTTGGCGGAAGTTATAGAAAATGGGGTAACATCGGTGATGTTATAGTTGCTTCTGTTAAAAAAGCTGCACCAGGCGGCGTTGTAAAAAAAGGCGATGTTGTTAAAGCTGTTATAGTAAGATCTAAAAGAGGTCTAAGACGTGATGATGGTTCATATATTCGCTTTGATGAAAATGCAGCAGTTATTATAAAAGAAGATAAAACACCTAGAGGTACACGTATCTTTGGGCCTGTAGCAAGAGAGCTAAGAGATGCAGATTACATGAAAATCATTTCTCTAGCTCCAGAAGTGTTATAACTTAAAGGTTAGGGGTGAAAAATAAAATGACAAAAATGAAATTAAGAAAAGGAGATACAGTTATTGTAAACTCTGGAACAGAAAAAGGCAAAAAGGGAAAAATACTTGAAATTTCTCTTAAAGATAATAAAGTTTTAGTAGAAGGAATAAATGTAAGAACTATGCACTCTAAAGCTAAAAGAGCTGGTGAAGAATCAGGAATTATAAAAAGAGAGAAACCTATAGATGCTTCTAAAGTAAATTATTTTTGTGAAAAATGTTCTAAGGGTACAAAACTTGGAATAAAAGTTGCAGAAGACGGAAAAAAATCAAGATTCTGCAGGAAATGTAATGATGTTAAGTAAAGGAGGGGAAAAAATTGAACCTTAAAGAAAGATATAAGAAAGAAATTGTACCTGCTTTAATGAAAGAGTTTAACTATTCTTCTGTTATGCAGGTGCCAAAGCTAGAAAAAATAATGATAAACATGGGAGTAAGTGATATAAAAGATAACTCTAAAGCAATTATTGCAGCTAGTAATGATTTAACAATAATAACAGGACAAAAACCTGTTGTAACTAAAGCAAAAAAATCTATCGCTGCTTTTAAACTAAGAGAAGGAATGGATATTGGATGTAAAGTTACTTTACGTGCAGATAAAATGTATGATTTTGCTACAAAATTATTTAATGTTGCACTTGCACGTGTAAGAGATTTTAAAGGAGTATCTGTAAAATCTTTTGATGGCAGAGGAAATTACTCTATGGGTGTTAAAGAGCAAATGATTTTCCCAGAAATAGAGTATGATAAAATAGATAAAACAAGAGGAATGGATATCACTTTTGTTACAACTGCAAAAACTGACGAGGAAGCTAAAGCATTACTTGCAATGCTAGGACTTCCATTCGAAAAGTAGATAGGAGGGAATCTTAAAAAATGGCAAAAAAATCAATGATAATTAAACAACAAAGAGAGCCTAAATTCAGTACTAGATACTATAATAGATGTAAAATATGTGGAAGACCACATGCATATATGAGAAAATATGGAATTTGTCGTTTATGCTTTAGAAAACTTGCATACGAAGGTAATATTCCAGGACTTAAAAAGGCTAGTTGGTAGGATTTAAGCTTTAAAAGAAAAGTAACTTTATGTTAAAGGAGGATAAATAAATGAATGTAACAGATCCAATTGCAGATATGCTAACAAGAATAAGAAATGCTAATACTCAAAGACATCAATCAGTAGACGTTCCTTATTCTAGAGTAAAAAAAGCAATAGCTGATATATTAGTAGAAGAGGGTTTTGTTTCATCTTTAGAAGTTTTAGGTGAAGGTGTTAAAAAAACTATAAGAATTACATTAAAATATGAGAACAAAACTAAGGTTTTACAAGGTCTAAAAAGAATAAGTAAACCAGGACTTAGAATATATGCAAACGCAGGAGAACTTCCTAGAGTTCTAAATGGTTTAGGTATTGCTGTAATCTCTACATCAAAGGGTATAATGACAGATAAAAATGCAAGAAAAGAAAATGTTGGTGGAGAAATCTTAGCATATATTTGGTAATATAAATTTTTAAGGAGGATAAATTACTATGTCAAGAATAGGAAAAAATCCAGTAATTATTAAACAAGGTGTTGAAGTAAAAGTAGATGGTCATAAAGTAACAGTAAAAGGACCAAAAGGTAGTCTAGAAAAAGAATTTTTAGATGTTGTAAACTTTAAAGTAGAAGATGGAAAAGTTCTTGTTACTATAGATGATGAAAAATATGGTAATATCCATGGACTTACTAGATCACTTTTAAATAACATGGTTATTGGTGTAAGCGAAGGTTTTGAGAAGACACTAGAAGTAAATGGTGTTGGATATAAAGCTGCAAAACAAGGTAAAAAATTAGTCCTATCTTTAGGATATTCTCATCCTGTAGAATTTGAAGATTCTGAAGATATAACTATTGAAGTTCCAAATCCTAATACTATTATAGTAAAAGGAATTGATAAACAAAAAGTAGGACAAATGGCAGCCGAAATAAGAGAAATGAAATTACCAGAGCCATATAAGGGCAAAGGTATTAAATACGCTGGTGAAAGAATTATTAGAAAAGAAGGTAAAGCTGGCGGTAAAAAATAATTCTTAAATAAAGGAGGGTAACCTAAATTATGATAAAAAAGCAAAGTAAAAACGAAGCTAGACTTAAGATTCAAAAAAGAGTTAGAGCTAAAGTTAAAGGTGATGATTCAAGGCCAAGACTTTGTGTGTTTAGAAGCTTAAATAATATATATGTTCAAGCTATAGATGATACAAAGGCTGTAACTATCGCTAGTGCCTCAACTTTAGATAAAGAGGTTAAAACTAAAGCATCTAACATTGAAGCAGCTAAAGAAGTTGGCACTTTGATCGCAAAAAGATTAAAAGAAAAAAATATAACTACAGTAGTATTTGACAGAAATGGTTATTTATACCATGGAAAAGTAAAAGCTATAGCTGAAGCTGCAAGAGAAGCAGGTTTAGAATTTTAAGGGAAGGAGTAAATAAACTTTATGGCAGACGTTAAAAATGAATTAAAAGAAAAAGTTGTTAATGTTGCAAGAGTTGCGAAAGTTGTTAAAGGTGGTAGAACTTTTAGATTTAGCGTACTTGTAGTTGTTGGTGACGAAAACGGAAGAATAGGCGTAGGTAGCGGTAAAGCTGCTGAAGTTCCAGATGCTATAAGAAAAGCAACAGAAGAAGCAAGAAAAAATATTGTTAAAATTTCTTTAGTTAATGGAACACTTCCTCATGAATATACTACAAATTTTGGATCATCTAAAGTAATAATAAAACCATCTGTTGATGGTACAGGAGTTATTGCAGGTGGTGCTGTAAGACCAGTACTTGAACTTGCAGGTGTTAAAAACTGTACAGCTAAAACTTTAGGATCTAGAAATAGTAGAAATATAGTTTATGCTACATTCAAAGCTTTAAAGGCTATGAGAACACCAGAAGAAGTAGCAAGACTTAGAGGAAAAACTGTAGAACAATTATTTAACTAGTAATAAATAAAATAAAAAGAGAGGAGGAATTGCGCGTGAAGATGCACGAATTAGGACCAGCTTATGGCGCTACTACTGAGAAGAAAAGAGTAGGTAGAGGAATAGGATCAGGACTTGGTAAAACTGCTGGTAAAGGTCATAAGGGTCAAAAAGCAAGATCAGGTGGAAGTATAAGAAGAGGATTTGAGGGTGGTCAAACTCCATTATATAGAAGACTTCCAAAGAAAGGATTTACAAATCATTTTGCTAAAGTATATGCTACTATAAATGTTTCTGATTTAGAAAGATATGAAGCAGGAACTACTGTAAATGCCGAGCTACTTCTTAAAGATCGTGTAATAAGAGATGAGCTTGATGGACTAAAAATTCTTGGAAATGGAAACATAACTAAGAATCTTAATGTAGAAGCAAAAAAATTCTCCGCTGCAGCTAAAGAAAAAATAGAAGCAGCTGGAGGAAAGATAGAGGTGAAATAGTATGATTGAAACAATCAAAAACATCTTTTCAGTAAAAGATTTAAGAAAGAAATTATTATTCACTTTATTTATAATTTTACTTTTCAGACTTGGAACATTCGTAACTGTTCCAGGACTTGATAAGGCTTTGATAGAGAGTCAGCTTGATACATCTTCTATGGGTATAGCTGGAACTATTAACCTTATATCAGGTGGTGCTTTTAGCAATATGTCTATACTTGCAATGACTATAGGACCATACATTACGGCCTCAATAGTACTTAATCTATTACAAGTTGTAGTGCCATCTTTGGAAAGACTTTCTAAAGAAGGAGAAGAAGGTAGAAAAAAATTAAATAAGTATACAAAATACTTAACAATAGCATTTTCTCTTGTTGAGGGTCTAGGATTCTATATGAATTATAGGTCATATATGCTTGCTCCACTTCAAAGTGGTGCTGGACTTGCTGTGGGTGCAATATTATTTGTAGTAAGTCTTATGACAGGTACTGCTATACTTACTTGGCTAGGTGATAAAATAACTGAGTATGGTATTGGTAATGGTATCTCAATGATTATCTTTGTTGGTATCATTTCAAGAACTCCAGATGCAGCAGTTACTCTAATAAACTATGCAAATGATGGAGGAATTGCTAGCTGGCTTGTAGTTATAGCGTTAATACTTGCTATGTGTTTAGTCTTAGCAGGAGTTGTATTTATGCAGCAAGCAGAAAGAAGAATTCCTGTAAACTATGCAAAAAAAGTTGTTGGAAGAAAAATGTATGGAGGACAAAATACTCATATACCAATGAAGCTTTCTATGGCTGGTGTTATGCCAATTATATTTGCAATGTCATTTATGATGTTCCCTGCAACTATAATATCAATGGTAAGTAAAGGTGCACCTACTGGCTTCTGGAGGTATGTATACAGCGCATTTTCAATTACAAGTAATAGTGCATGGTACTATATTTTAATATATGCAGTAGTATATACTGTTTTAATAATAGGATTTACATTTGTATATACAATGTTTGTTGTAAATCCAACTGAGATTGCAAATAATTTAAAGAAAAATGGAGGATTCATACCAGGAGTTAGAGCTGGTAAAAATACATCTGATTATTTAAAATCTACTCTAAAGAATGTAACTTGGGTAGGAGCTGTATTCTTAGCGCTAGTTGCTGTTCTTCCAGTTGTAATGCAAGGAGCAATGCCTATATCTATAACATTCGGTGGTACTTCAGTACTTATCGTTGTAAGTGTTGCTTTAGAAGTCCTAAAAGGACTAGAATCACAGATGGTATCAAGACATTACAAAGGTTTCTTAGATTAATATAAATAAAAATAAAATAGTTAAATATATGTTTTACAGGTTTTGTAAGGCATATATTTTTTATATTGTTACAAAATCTATACTAAGTATTTACTTTACATAAATATTATGATATAATATTTACGCAGAAAAATAGATTTCTAAAAATACTTAGGAGGAAGAAGATGGTAATGTTTTAGTATAGCTTATTAAAAACACTATATGGCATTAAAATAAAAAAAGGAGTGATTATATGCATATTTTTCTTATTAGGCATGGAGAATCAATAGCTAATATTGGAGGTAATTACATTAAGCGGACACCTGATCATTTAGTAGAATTAACTGAAGCAGGAAAAAAGCAAGCTCGTGAAGCTGGCACATGACTTGCTAACTACTGCAATGAACGGAGGATTTCTCTTGAGAATGCAAGGATATGGAAAAGTCCTTACCTTAGAACCAGACAAACCTCAGAAGAGTTTAATTCTTCTCTTAATATAAAAGATGTAAAGGAAGATATAACTTTAGTTGAGCAACAATTTGGTTTGTTCGATTCAGTGCCGAAAGAAAAATGGAAAAATCTTTTTCCAAAAGAGTACGAAGAGTATCAGCGCCAGCGTCAGAACTTCGGAAAGTTTTATGCACGTCTTCCTCTTGGAGAAAGTCCTTTTGATGTAGCACTTCGTGTTCATCAGTTTATGGGGACTATTCATCGTGATTATGAAAAACATGGAATAGATACATTATTTATATTTACGCATGGAACTACTTTAAGAGCATTTTTATTAAGGTGGTTTCATTATTCTCCAGAATGGTTTCATGAGGAGAAAAATCCTAAAAATTGCTGGATAAGAGAAATTAAAGATCATGAGGATTGTGGATATATTAATCTATAGCAAAAAGTATGTCTTACAGAAATGTAAGGCATATTTTTTATACAAATTTGGAATTGTATTTCTAATTTGTATAAATTATTATATTAATTATAACAATTTAATTATATAATTTAAGTTTTTTTACAAATATATTTTAATAATATATAACTTTTACAAAATTATCATTGAACTTATATTAATTTTGTAATATACTTAAATGTATCAGAGGTGCTTTAAATTGGAAGAAAAAAAAGATAAAATAAAAATAATAACAAAAGTGTTAAATATTATAATACTTATCGCAACCATTGGGATAATATGTGTTGCTGGCTATATAATAATAACTGATAAAAATAGCAAAGTAAAAAATGCATCGAAAGAAGATTCTAATTATTTAGAAAGAATAGATGAAGTGGTAAAGTTATTAGAAGATAAATATTATGGCGACTTAGATATGGATAAGATAGTAGAAGGCGCAATAGAAGGCATAATGGATAATGTTGATGATGTATATACTAGATATGTTTCTGATGAAGAATATAATGAACTACTTACAGGTGTAGATGAAAAATACACAGGACTTGGAATACACATAAGTTATGATTCAAAAACAGGTGGAATAATAGTTACAAGTGTAATGCCAAATTCTCCGGCAGAAAAGTCAGGACTTATACCAGGTGATATATTTGTTGAAATTGAAGGAAAGGTCTGCACAAGTTCTACATATTATGAATGTATAGATTTGATAAAAGCAAAAGAACCTACGAAGTTACATATTAAATATTTAAGAAATGGAGAAATTTTAGAAGGTGATTTTACTACAGAGGAAGTAAAAGCTCAGTCAGTAAGCTATGATATGTTAGAAGAAAATATAGGGTATATAAGGATATATTCTTTTGATATGGGAACAAGTGATGAGTTTGCACAAACTTATAAAGATTTAATGGGTAAAAATATAAATGGGCTAATTATTGACTTAAGGAATAATCCAGGTGGCTTAGTTAGTGAAGTATGCACTATACTTAGATCAATTCTTCCAAAGGGTGTAATACTTAAAATGGTATATAAAGATGGAAGAGAAAAAGTATATACTAATGATAAAAATAATGCTATAGACATACCACTTGTTGTACTTGTAAATGGAAATAGTGCTAGTGCATCTGAAATTTTTGCAGGTTCAGTTAAAGACTTTAAAGTAGGAAATATAGTTGGAACAACAACTTATGGAAAAGGTATTGTACAAAGTGTTAATAAACTTAAAATGTCTAAAGGGGCTGTATATATAACTGATGCAAAATATTATACTTCTAGTGGAACTGAAATACATGAAAGTGGAATAACCCCAAATGTAGAGGTAAAGGCAAAGGAAGAATATAAATCAAAATGGTATATACCATTTGAAGATGATTTGGAGCTTAAGAAAGGATTAGAAGTATTAAAAGAAAATATTAAATAATAAAAGAGCTATAATTACTGATAAGTGTGATTATAGCTCCTTTTTAGTACCAGATAATGGTACATATATATTATATCATAAATAAATTAATAATGTATGTTTATTATGTTTTTTTAAGCACAAATGCAATTGAAAAGTAATTAAAAAAACATAAAACGTAACATATGTTAAATATATATATGTAAATTTAACAATTATAATTTTTGAAATGTACATAAAAATGAAATATATGTGTGTCATGCTTATTTGTAGTGTTTGACAAGCTATTTTTACGATGATATAATTCTTGTAAGAGAGGTTGTAGGTGATATTATGATTACAAATATGGTCTCTAAGGAGTCATTACAAAAAATTAGGCAAGATATAGAAGAGTATAAGGGTCAAAAAATTTGTGTAAAGGCTAATGTTGGTAGAAATAAATGTGAGTATAAAGAAGGAGTATTAGACTCTACATACACAAATGTTTTCACTGTTATTGATTCTAATCTATCTAATGTGTCTAGTTATTCTTATCAAGATTTACTTACAAATAATTTGGAGCTTACGCTTCCAAATGGTGAAAGTATAGCAGGTTATGATTATTCTGTTATATGTCATTCAAAATTTTAAATTTAAGCTACCTTTAGGTAGCTTTTTTTCTTTTAAGGTTGTCTTGAATCATATTTGCGATACAATTTTCTATAAGTTTTTTCATATAACTAAAAGTTTTTTGAAAGTAATATCATTATAACTATCACATTTGAAAAAATATAAGAATGAAATAGATATCTTCACCCCAAAAATATTATGATTTTTTAATTTTATGGATGTCAAACATAATATATTTAAAAGATACTTAGATACACTAATATTAATATAAAAATTCAGAATTCTTTTAAGTCTTGATTAGCTTAATGTGTAATAAGATAAAGAAATAATAAAATTTTTAACTTAAATATATTGTTTTAAAAATATAAATAATGTAAAATTATAAAAATAATTTTATTAGGATTTTTATGTATTTGGAGGAAATATGACAGAAAAAGAAAAAATGTTAATGGGAGAGCTTTATGATGCAAACTATGATAAAGAATTAATAAAAGAAAGAGCTACAGCTAAAGATAAATGTTTTAAATATAACAATATGAATCCATCAGATTATGAAAAAAGAGAAAAAGCAATAAAAGAAATTTTTGGAAAAACAGGTGAAAATATAGTAGTTGAGCAAAACTTTTGGTGTGATTATGGGTATAACATAGAAGTAGGAGAAAATTTTTATATGAACCATAACTGCGTTATACTAGATGGAGCAAAAGTTCAGTTTGGAGATAATGTCTTTATCGCACCAAATTGTAGCTTTTATACAGCGGGCCACCCAATAGAGTATGCTTTAAGAAATAAAGGTATAGAATATGCAAGAAAAATAAAAGTAGGTAGTAATGTATGGATAGGTGGAGGAGTAACTATTCTTCCAGGAGTTACTATTGGAGATAATGTGGTGATAGGGGCAGGAAGCGTAGTTACTAAAGATATACCTTCTAATGCTTTAGCGTTTGGGAATCCTTGCAAAGTGTATAAAGATATATAAATAAAAGGTAATTTTTTCTTTTATTTGAAAAATATATTTTTATAATATATAATATTTAAAGGTGAGCTTATGAAAAAATATGAAGGAAGAAAAAAAGAAGAAAATTTAGAGCTAAAAAAGAGAAAAAAAATATTTATATACTCTGTTATCTCAATAGTGCTTGTAGTAATAGTGTATATAATAACTACATATATACTTACATGTGCGAGTGTTATAAATGAAGGATACTTTAGGATAAATGATTTTGTTATTACTTCTAAAGTGAATGTTGAAGAAATTACAGATAATAAAAAAGCAGATGAAAACTTAGGGGGAAATGTGGAAAACATACCTGAAAGTGAAAATAATATAAATGTTGAAGATGAAGATAAAATAGAAAGTGATATACAAAATGAAATAAAACTAAGTTTTAATGTATCACAGGAAAATATTATATCTATTTTAATTCCTAAGTCAGAAAGTGCTGAAATATCTAAAGTATATTTAAGTAATGTTAAAATAAAAAATACTGATAGAAATATAAGTATAATAAATAAACAGGGATTAGATTCTGTTTTAAATAATTCAAAAGGAAATATAGATATAGGTTATGAATTACTTGATAATCAGTATTTAATAGAATTTTCAATTCTAAATAAGGACATAATAAAAGAAGGAAAAGTACCTGAAAATGTTAATTCTATTGTTTATGATGGTACAATTCTAAAAACTTTAGGATATGATATAAATAACTTAAAATATACATTTGAAGCAAAGCTTAATATTGAAGCTACAAATGGTAAAGTAAGTGTATGTAACATCTCATTGAAGTTGCCATGCTCTGGACTAGGAGACAGTGGTATAGTAATTATGAGAGAAAACATAGAAAAATATAATTTAAAATTAAAAAGTAAAATACTTGAAATTTTTGGTTAAATAGTATATAATTTATGCATGCCGAGCAATAGAGCTTCTAGTGAACCTTGTCAGATCCGGAAGGAAGCAGCAATAGCTAGTTTTAGTTTTATGTGCTTGGCAGTTTTTTATGAAAAAAGAGGTAATTTTATGGGATATATAGCACTGTATAGAAAATATAGACCTTTAAAGTTTAAAGATGTTGTAGGACAAGAAAATGTAACTTCGATACTAAAAAATCAAATAATAAAAAATAAAATATCTCATGCATATATATTTAGTGGAACACGTGGTACGGGAAAAACATCTTCAGCAAAGATATTTGCACGTGCAATAAACTGTGAAAATCCACAAAATGGAGAGCCATGTAATAAATGTAAATCTTGCATAAGTATACTAAATGGTGAAAATACAGATGTTGTAGAAATGGATGCTGCATCAAATAATAGTGTAGAAAATATAAGGCAGATAAGAACAGAAGTAATGTATGCTTCTACTGGTTCAAAATACAAAGTATATATAATAGATGAGGTACATATGCTAACTACCTCAGCATTTAATGCACTTTTAAAAACATTAGAAGAACCACCAGAAAATGTTGTATTTATACTTGCAACAACTGAGCAACACAAAATACCAGTAACAATACTTTCTAGATGTCTTAGATTTGAATTTTTAAGAATATCAGAGAGTAATATAAAAAAAAGGTTAGAGCATGTACTTAAAGAGGAAAATGTAGAATTTGATGATGAGGCTGTTTCATATATTGCTAAGCTATCAGAAGGGGCACTTAGAGATGCACTAAGTATACTTGATAGATGTCTTTCTGAAAATGGTGAAAAGCTTGAAATTTCAAAAGTAAAAGAGATTATAGGAGCAGTAGATACAGAAATAATTGATAATCTAAAAGATAAGATAATAAATAAAGATTATAATGAAATAATTAATATAATAGATACTTTAGAAGAAAAAGGAAAAGACTTAAGAAAGGTGATATATGAACTTACAGAGAGATTTTTAGAACTTTTAACAAAAGAGGATAATAAAGAATATTTTGCAAATATTATAGATGAACTTTCTAGTCTTGATGCAGATATAAAATCAAGTTTAAATCCAGGAATTTTAGTTAAAGCAAGTCTTATTAAAATATCTAATTATAAAAGTTATAATACAAATAATTTAGATATATCTGATTTAAGTATTTCATCTGATATAGAAAACCTAAAAACTGATATTGATAAAATAAAGAAATACTTATCACAAAATAGAAATAGTAATAGTAATAATTTAGCAAGTTCTACTAGTAGTAATATAGTTAAGAGTAGTACTGATAATGAAAATATTCCTAAGGGCACATTTAAAGATGCTGATGATTTTAGAAAAAAAATAGCAGGTATGGGAAAACTAAAATTATTTTCAGAACTTGCAGGTGCAATTATGAAAAATGGAGAAAGTCAGTTTGTAATAATAACAACTAATGAATTTGCAGGAAAGAGGCTTGCATCTGAAAAAGAAGAAATAAAAGATTTGCTAAAAAAGATATATAGCATTGACAAAGAGATAGTTATAAAATATAATAAGGTAGAAAATATGAGCAAGATGGAAAAATTACTAAATGAGAGTGGTACAGATTACACTGAAATGTAAGAAATAAAGATAAGGGGAGATTTTTATGGCAAAATTTAATGGATTTGGCGGCGGAATGGGAAACATGCAAAATATATTAAAACAAGCACAAAAAATGCAGGCAGATATTCAAAAAAAACAAGAAGAGGTATCTTCAAAACAGTTTGAGGCGTCTGCTGGTGGCGGTGCTGTTACAGTTAAATGTACAGGTGAAAAAGTAATAACTGATATAATTATAAAAGAAGAAGTGGTTGATAAAGAAGATGTTGAAATGTTGCAAGATTTAGTAAAAGCAGCAGTAAATGAAGCAATAGGCAAAGCTGAATCTGCAATGCAAGATTCTATGGGATCATTTAATATACCAGGGCTTATGTAGTATGTATTCAGAATCTGTAAATAATTTAATTAAGCAATTTGAGAAACTTCCAGGAATTGGTCATAAGACTGCTGTAAGGCTTGCTTTTCATGTCCTTGAATCATCTATGGAAAATGCAGAGGAAATGTCAAAAGCTATAATAGATGCAAAAAGCAAAGTAAAATTTTGCTCAAAATGTTTTAATCTTACTGAAAATGATCCTTGCAGTATATGTGAGGATAAAAGAAGAGATAGATCGGTTATATGTGTAGTTGAAAATGTAAAAGATGTAACAGCAATGGAAAAAACTCATGAGTATATAGGAATGTACCATGTACTTCATGGTGCTATTTCTCCAATGAATAATGTAACAGCTGCGGATATAAAAATAAAAGAACTGCTTGAAAGATTAAAAGATGATGAAATAAAGGAAGTTATAATTGCAACTAATCCTACAATAGAGGGTGAAACAACAGCTATGTATATTTCAAGACTTATAAAACCACTTGATATATCTGTAACTAGAATAGCTGCAGGTCTTCCTGTTGGTTCAGATATAGAATATACTGATGAAATAACTTTAATAAAAGCTTTAGAGGGAAGAAGAAGTATGTAAAATAAGCCATAAGATGTTTCTCTTATGGCTAAATTCATATATGAATAATATATGATAAACTATATAAAAAATTATATAGACTTAAGTATATTATTTGCAAATATAAAAATAATATACATATAATTATAATGAAGGGGAAAATATGAAAAATAGTAAATTTGATGATTTTAGAGAAAAATATACTAAATTTATATATGAAGATTATGTTATAGATGAAGACGAAAAGAAAATATATTTAACTTTCAAATTTGAAATTACTTCTCTTGAAAAGTTTGAACATAAGATTATTATAGATAAATCACAGATAGTAAGATATAATAAAAATATAGATATAAAAAATAACACTTTTAAAAACTTAGTATTTAATTTAGGTTTAATAGAAATGATAAGTTATTATAAACTTACATGTGCTAAACATATATATGTAAATTGTGGATATTTAAGCAAAAAACAAGTTAGCTGGTTAAAAAAACTTATATATAATGGACTTGGTGAATTTTTATATGTTAATAATATAGATGTTAAAAAAGATGAACTGACAGAAATAACATCAAATGATGAAAGAAAATTAAAAGTTATAGCAAATGAAAATAAACTTAAAGGTCAGCTAGTGCCAATTGGTGGCGGAAAGGATTCTTGTGTAAGTTTAGAAATCTTAGAGTCATTAAGAGAGAATAATACACCATTTATAATCAATCCAAGAGGAGCCACTCTAAATACTGTAGAAGTATCTGGATATATGGATGAATATATAAGTATAAGTAGAATGCTTGATAATAATATGATAAGATTAAATAAAGAAGGCTTCTTAAATGGTCATACTCCGTTTTCTGCAATGGTTGCATTTTCAGCTACTATTATTGCATATCTTGCAAATAAAAAATATATAGTACTATCTAATGAATCTAGTGCAAATGAACCTTCAGTTATAGGCCTTGATGTAAACCACCAATACTCAAAAAGTTTTGAATTTGAAAATGACTTTAGAAATTATGAAAAAGAGTTCCTAAAAACAAATACAGAGTATTTTAGCCTTTTAAGGCCACTTACTGAGCTTCAAATTGCTATGTTATTTTCAAAATTCGAAAAATATCATAAGATATTTAGGAGTTGTAACGTTGGTAGTAAAGAAGATATCTGGTGCTCTAAATGTTCAAAATGTCTATTTGTATATATTATACTTAGCCCATTTTTAGATGAAGCAAGACTCATAGATATATTTGGAAGAAATATGCTTGATGATATAGAGTTGAAAGAAATATTTAGAAAGCTTATTGGAGATACTGAAAGCAAACCATTTGACTGTGTTGGAACTTATGAAGAGATAAACTATGCTATATGTAAGACAATATCAAATATAAATGAAAGAAAAGAAGATATGCCTTTACTTCTAAAATATTATTTAGAAAATCATTTAGGCGGAAAAGCTGATAAGGCAAAGAAAATAAGTGAAGTATATGAAGAAGATTTAATGAATCATTTTGAAGCAAATAATTTAGAGGAAAAATTTGAAAAGTTATTAAAAAAGGCTTTAAAGAGGAAGTAAAATGGAAGAGATTATAAAATGGTTAAAAGGTAAAAAGATAGTTATACTTGGATTTGGTAGAGAAGGTAAGTCTACATATAATTTTATAAGAAAGCATTTACCTTATGAAAAAATACTTATAATAGATTCAGCAATTGATATAACAGTTGATGAAAATTCATATTTAGTAAATGATATGTATTTAGAAGTTTGGAAGACGAGCGAATATTTAGATATGGTAGATGATTATGATATTATATTTAAATCTCCAGGTATTTCTTTTAAAGGAATGGATATAAGTAAAATAAGAGATAAGATTACATCTCAGCTTGAAGTTATACTAAAATATATAAAAAATGTGGTAACTATTGGTGTAACTGGTACTAAAGGTAAAAGTACAACGAGCAGTTTAATTACAAGCATTTTAAAAGATCAATCAAAAAAGGTATGTTTTGCTGGTAATATAGGAATACCTGTATTTGATGAAATAGAAAATATTATTAAAAGTGATTATTTGGTACTTGAGATGTCTTCACATCAGCTAGAGTACATGGATGTATCCCCAAATATTGCAATTTTACTAAATATATTTGAGGATCATTTAGATCATTATAATTCATATGATGATTACGCTTTGGCTAAAGCTAATATTGCTAAATATCAAAAAGAAAGTGATTATTTTATATATAACAAAGATAATTATAAGCTAATGGAGACTATAGCAAAAATAGAAATTAATTCTAAAAAGGTAGCAATATCTTCTGAAAATAGAATTACATTTAATTTTGAAAAGGAAAGAAAACTACTTGGTAAGCATAACGAGTATAACATAATGTTTGCACTTGCTGTAGCTAACTTATTAAATTTAGATAGTAGCATGACGGAGGAAACAATACTTAATTTTGAAGGACTTCCTCATAGAATGGAATATGTTGGTGAGTTTAATGGAATAAAATATTATAATGATTCAATATCTACTATACCAGAAGCTACTATAAAGGCTATTGAAACTTTTGATGATACAGATACTATTATTATAGGTGGGATGGATAGAGGAATACATTATTCATTATTAATAGATTTTTTACAAAATGCTGATGTTAAAAATATTATATGTATGTATGAGTCTGGGAAAAGAATATATGATATGCTTAAAACTAATAATATGAAAGACAAGAATTTAGTTTATGTAGATGATCTAAAAGAAGCTGTAGAGAAAGCAAAGCTGCTTACAAACAAAGGTAAGAAATGTATTTTATCTCCTGCTGCCGCAAGTTATGGAGCGTTTAAAAATTTTGAAGAAAGAGGAAATGCTTTTAAAGAATATGTAAAGAATTAATGTTTTACATTTGGAAAGTCGCTATATATAGCGATTTTTTCTTTTGTATGAAAATTTTACGTAAATTTTTTAAGTTAAGTTATTGACAAATAATGCTACCCGTGGTATCATTATTAGTGTTAGTTAGAACATAAAAAGTGGCAAATAAGATAAATTTAAAAAATATGTTAGATTTATCTTGACAAGCTTTACTTATTGTGTTAGAATTAACATTGCTAACTTAAAGGGTTAGCTTTTTAGCACATTGAAAAATAAACAATACAAAGTGAAAACCAAAAAATAGGTTGTATCAAGAAAGGTGCAACCGTCAATAAAAACAAAAGTAAATTCGCATGGCGTAAGTCATGAA
>CAZXLZ010000005.1:5440-36993 GCA_964642045.1 uncultured Clostridiaceae bacterium | reverse complement strand
ATCACCATTTTCATCAATATGTTTGATGTCTTCAAAATTCTCATTTGTATAATTTTTATCTATACCACTCATAAAAACCTCTCCTTTTACAATTACCATATCACTTAGAATTTATTTTTTTCTATTAATCATCTAAATAAGTTATATTTAAAACTTGGTTTAACTTCATCTCACCTCCTAACCTATAGATTGCAAAATATGGCTATGAGTATTATAACAATTCAAACATGCGTTTGTAAATAATTTTTCTACATTTTTATTAACTTTTCATCGCAAAATTCGACATTTGCTTATATTGGTTATCTAAGTACTAAATACTTAGATAATTATTATCAAAATATTATTATAAATTTAGTTTATATAATTTCTAAAGCGCAAAAAATTATTACATATTTATTACAAAAAGTATAAAATATTTCATATTTTTCCTAACGCACTTTAAAAAAAATTAATTATATTATACAATTTTTCATGTATAAGTGTGGGAGGAAATATGAAAAAGAAAATAGAACTTACTGCTGATGAAATAACAAAAAAAGACGGGTATAATTTGAAATTTAAAACAACTAAAGAAGTTGAACCATTTTATGGAATAATTGGTCAAGATAGAGCTTTAAAGGCGATTGTATCTTCTATGCAAATTATGAAAAAAGGATTCAACTTATATGTGTCTGGTAACTTTGGTATAGGTAAAACTGAATATGTAACTTCTGTTGTTAATAGTTTAGCAAAAAATATGCCAGTTCCAAATGACTACTGTTATATATATAATTTTGATGATCCTAGCTTCCCTATATATGTAGAACTTGAGCCAGGTATGGGATATGAACTAAAAACAGATATGAATCAGTTTATAAATAAACTACTTATAGAATTTTCTACTAAGCTTTGTGGTGATACGTATGAGAAAGAGAAAAAAGATATAAAAGAAAGATATAATTCTATGAAGCAGAAAATTATTTCTGATTTTGACAAATACACTTTTAGCCAAGGATTTAAAATTAAATATGATAAAGAAGGTATCTCTTTTTCTCCGGTATTTAATGGAAATATAATAAATGAAAAAGAATTTAACAATCTATCCGAAACAGATAAAAATTATTTCAAAGACAAAAGTCCTACAATTCAAGAAGAAACATTAAAGACTTTAAAATCTTTAGATAAAATAGATATTGAAGCTGAAAAAAATATAAAATCATGGGAAACTAATCTTGCTACTTTCATTGCTGCACAATGCATAAAAGATTTAAAGGTAAAGTATAAAAATAACTTAAAACTTCAAAATTTCTTCTATAATATTCAAAGTGATGTAGTAAACAATCTTGAACTTTTTAAACAGTATGAGCAGTACCTAAAAATGAAAAACTCACCTGAAGCTCAAGGTAAAAATATAATGAAACCTATTATGCCTTTTGACAATTACAGAATTAATTTAATAATTGATAACGATTCTTCATCTTGTGCGCCAGTTGAAATATGTAAAAATCCTACATATTATGAACTATTCGGTAAATTAGAATATGAGAACTCTCCACAAGGTATAAAAACTAATTTAATGCTATTAAAACCTGGAATAATTCACAAAGCAAATGGAGGTTTTGTTGTATTAAATGTAAAAGATATTGTAACTTCAATGCCTATATGGGAAGCATTAAAAAGAGTTATTAAAAATGGTGAAATAAAAATAGATGCAACAAGAGATATGAATATAAATGCAAACCTACCTACTCTAATTCCTGAGGCAATACCTATTACTACACAGTTTATACTAATTGGAAATGAAACAAATTATAGAAATCTTTGTAAAGCAGATCCTGACTTTAAAAAACTATTTAAAGTTAAAGCTGAATTTGAGGATACTTGTGATAAAACAGAACTTAATATAAATAAACTTGTTGGATTTATCTCTTTTATATGTAAGACTAATGACTTACTACCTTTTACATCTGATGCAGTAGAAAAGGTTATTGATTATAGTAGCAGCGTTGCTGGAAATAGTGAAAAAATAACAAGTAATAGACTAGAAATACTAGACCTCCTTATAGAATCAGAACATATAGCAAGAAAAGCAAATAAAAAGACAGTAACTTCAAAAGAAATTTTAGAAACGATATCAATTAGAAAAAATAGATATTCATTATTCAATGATAACTTAAGTGATATGATAAGCGATGGAAGTGTTATAATATCTACTTCAGGTAGTGAAGTAGGTCAAATTAACGGACTTACAGTTATAAATAATGGAGATTGTAGCTTTGGAAAACCAGTTAGAATAACTGCTAATACATTTATGGGAAAAAATGGTATAACTAATATTGAACGTGAAGTTTCAATGAGTGGCACAACACATTCTAAAGGTGTATATATTTTATCTGCATATATTGGAGAAAAATATGCACAAGAATTTCCTCTATCACTTACAGCTAGTCTATGTTTTGAACAGTTATATAACGGTGTTGATGGCGATAGTGCTTCTTCTACTGAGCTTTATGCAATCCTTTCTTCTTTATCAGAAGTTCCAATAAAACAAAGTATTGCTGTAACAGGATCTGTAAACCAAAAAGGTGAAATTCAGCCAATAGGTGGAGTTACAGAAAAGATTGAAGGATTCTTTAAAGTATGTAAAGAAAGAGGCTTAGATGGAACTCATGGTGTTCTTATACCAAAACAAAATATAAAAAATCTTACGCTTTCAGATGAAATAATAGAAGAAATAAAGAAAGAAAAGTTCCACATTTATCCTATTACTACAATCGATGAAGGAATGGAAATTTTAACTGATATGCCATTTGGAGTAAATGATAAAGATAAGAATGGAAAGTTTAAAGAAGGAACTATAAGCTATTTAGTATATAATAAATTAAAAAAATATGCTGAAAATAGTAAAATGTATCAATAACGTAAAAAGCTTGAGGCTAAAGTATATAAGCCCCAAGTTTTTTATTATTATATAATCTTAAAATATCCCTACTTTAAAATTATTATTTATAACCTCAACAACTTTATTTAAAGTTTCCTCTTTTGATGAATCATCAGTTGAAATACAAAAAGTTCTACTATCATTAATATACGAATTATCAAACTTTTCCTTTATATTTCTAAAAAGCTGTTTATCTTCTATGTCCTCTTTTCTTTCAAATGAAATTTCCTCTTTGCAGTACATATATATTTTTATTTTAGGTTTTGGAAATAAGAATTTAAATAAAAATGTATCTATTTTTTTAGCATTTTTTGGTGAACATATAAATATATCATCCACATACCTATCAAATATAAGAACCTTACCACTATATCTATACTCCATATACCTTCTATACATTTCAAAGAAAAGTAAAAATCTTTTCTCTACCTTAGCAAAAAAACTATTATTCTTACTTTCTACAAGTTTTGAAAGTTTGGTTATTTTAAAATCTTTAAGACCCATATATATTAATTTACATTTTTCGCCATATATGCCTTTAAGAGATTTGACTATAGTACTCTTCCCTGTACCATCCATACCAATAATAGCTATTGTTTTTTTAGTAAGCCTTCTTTCTAATTTTTTTATTATATTTTTAAATACATTTCTAATCTTTAAAAAAGTATTTTTCAACCCCTGGTGTATAAGAAGATCTGATCTTAATAGTTCTTTTTGATAAGTAGTTATTCTTTCATTTGATAAATCCATTCCTCTTTCTATAATATCTTTTGAAATTCTTTCTGTTTCATTTACATCATTATTCTCTTTTGATGAAATATAATCCTCATACATATCAGATAGAATTTTAAAGTTTTTATCTGATACCATCTCTTTATCAAAAACTATATGCATAAGCATTGTAGTAAGTGCTAATTTTTCATCTGCTACATTTATATCTTCTATTTTTCTTCTTACTTTATTATTTTTTAATTTATCTATATTTAACTTTAAATTATTTTTCCCGTAATAAAATGAATCTACAATATCAAACACATATATCTTATCTTTTGACATTTTAAAATATTGTTTATGTGGATATTTATTATTATCTAAAGCTGGTATTATCCATTTTCTATCTTTAAATAACTTATCTACTCTTTTTAAATCATTTTTATTTATATATATGTCAATATCTTTAGAGTTTATAATGTCATCTACAGTTTTAAAGTCTCTTATTATGAAATAATCTATATTTTCACTATTTAAGCAGTCAAGTATATCTAAAACATCATTATTTATTTTCATTTTTTAGGTTTAATACCTCCTTTACGCTTATATTTTTTAAAATAATAGACATTAATCCATATATTAAAACAGCAATAATAATTTCTACAATCATCATTAAAAGTCCATTTACATATCTATTAAACCAGATTAAGAATGACGCCATTACTGTGCATGATATGATAGTTTTTATTAAGCTTTTATAATCTATCATAAGTCTAAAATCTTTCCTTATAAATATAAACGTAATTACATTTGAAATAAAATAAGAAACTAAAGTTGTTACTGCTGCAGCGATTATTCCAAACATAGGAATAAAAATCATATTTAAAATTATATTTATTATAACAGTTACAAGCATAACATAAAATATGTTTTTGGTTTTCTCTTTAAGCTGCCATGTTTTATTTAGTATTGCATTAAATCCGTTAAACATCATTCCTATACATACAAGAGCTATAATATATCTTCCAGAATAGTATTTCATATCTATAACACTAAGATATAATTTATTAACTATAAGACTAAGTCCAACAATAGATGGAATTGTTAAAATAAAGAAATACTTAATAACACTTTTTATTTTTAACTCTAGTTTTTCTTTACCTTCATTTTTAAATACTTTAATTAGTATAGGATATACTGCTAAAGTAAATGATGTTATTATAACATTTATTGAGTTTTCTGCTATTTTATATGACATATCATATATTCCAACATCGTAATCTTCATAAAACAGTGCTATAATATATCTATCACAATAACTAAGTATCCAAGATATTCCCCACACTCCAATCATAGGAATGCCAAATTTAAGAAATCTTTTAAGAAGCTGTTTATCAAAAGTAAGTATATTAAAGTGAAACAGTACTTTTAAAGTTATAATTGATATTATAACAAAAATTATTTTAGAAAGTGCTGTAGAATATAGTACAGAGTTTGCACCAATTTCAAATTTTACTAATATATAAAATATTACTATATTTGAAATCACCTGAAATACCATACTTATTGCATAAATAACAGTTTTTTGGCTGGCTCTAAAAATTTTTTCAAATACTTCCATAAATGAAAGACTAACTGTAAATATAATTGTTGCTATAAGATACTTATTTATTGGAACTACATTTGATAATAAACTAATTATAAAAAGTATTGCTATCATAGCTATAATCATAACAACAGTATACATTATGACATTTGAATAAAATCTAGTTTTTTCACTTTTATCTTTACTATAATCTATATAATATCTAAGAGCTGAAGAGCCAATCCAACCTATAAATATAGCAATAAGTGCACTTACAAGTCCAGCTATTAAAGAATACTCTCCATATTCATCTGGGTTTAAAAGTCTAGAATATAAAGTTACTGTAACTAAACTTATAACTCCTATTATTACCTTAGAAACAAAATAGATCACTACATCTTTTTTATCTTTACTCATTTTTTAGTTTAACATACCCCTTTATGATATATTAAATTTCTCCTTTCAAAATTCTATATTATTTAACACCTTTTTTACAAGGTCAATCTCAAGTTTAAATATGTAACTACTACATGACTTAGTCCTATAATGAATAAATAAATTTAAGAAAATCATAAAATATTCTTTTTTATTCATATTATCATAAACTATATTTAAAGATTTAAAGTACCTATCTAGAACTTCATCATATTTACCTCTAAAGTAATTATTTAGCATACTATAATCATTAAATATATAAGCCTCACTATAAATAAATTTAAAGAAGTCATATAAAAAATAATTGTCTTCTACTTCTTCATAATCTATAATATAGTTTCTATCTTCTTCTTTTATAATGTTACCTATCCATAAATCGCCGTGTTGTAATATAGATTCATAAGTATCTTTCGATACCTTTATTCTTTCATAGAAATTTTTATATAATTTTTCATTTCTATTTTCTTTCATTTTCTTTATAGATAATTTTGTTTTATCATGTGATAAATATTTTATATATGAATTCATAATATCCAAAATAACTTTTTCTTTATCTAAATTATCTTTGTTATATTTTCTTTCTTCTATAATATACATATTTTCTTTATCTACTTTTATAACATTTGGAGTATTAAAAATTAATCCCATTTTATTTCTGTTGCTTAAGTTTTTTTCAAGATCATTTATATTTTCAAATACTGTTAAAACTTCCTTTTGATTAAATACTTTCACACCATAATTATTAGTTGGTATAAGGAGCATATTACCATCAAACAATTTAGATTTTTCATCGTCTACTATTACTTTCTTGCCTACTATTATATCATATATGATTTTTTTTACTTTTCTTTTTATTCCTGTTTTTCCCTTTTCAAAAGCTTTTATGTCCGTTACATTTTCTGTTTTAGCTACACTTAACTGAGAATATGTATCATTAAAATAATAAACGTTATTTTTCAAGAATCTATAGTATTTTCTTATAATATCTAAAATTTTTTTCATTGCTCCTCCAAAAATAGTATGCACTTCTAAATTAAATCATAAAAATGAATTATTTGCAATTTTTAAGAATGAATCTTCTAATTTTTTTACTTCTTCATTTATATCATAACCCTTTTTCATTACTTCGTTTGAATAATCTCCTCTTTTTGTTACATCATAAGTTTTCTCTATTGTTTCTATCCAATCATTTATATTGTTTATTGAAATATACTTAGCTGTATCTAAAATTTTTGTATCAAGAGGAACAGTATCTGAAATATAACAAGGAAGACCTGATGTTTGTGCTTCTATTGCAACCAAACCAAATCCCTCAAATCTACTTGGAAATAATAATGCATCTGCTGCAGACATAATTTTATTTACATCATCTCTTACACCTAAGAATACAACTTTATCTTCAAGTTTTACATTTTTAACCATTGCTTTTAAATTTTCTTCCTCTGGACCTTCCCCTATAAACAATAACATAGCATTTACATTTTTCTTTAAAATATCATTAATTAACATAACAGAAAACTGTGGATTTTTCTCATAAGCAAGTCTTCCAACTTGTACAAATACATATTTTTCATCAATATTTAATTTATGTCTTATTTTATGCCTTGCATCAATATCAAATGTATATTTATCCACGTCTATGGCATTTTTTATAATAGTATACTTACCGTCTTTTCTAGTTACTGCCTGTCCTGCAATATCAGAACAAGCAAAATAGTAATTAGATACCCTAGATATAAGTCTTCTAAAAATCTGATTTCTGAAATCCCTTAATATATTCTTTTCTCTTGCAATTATATTATGACTATGTAAGATAGTATTTTTAAAGCCCATCTTTTTTGCATATTTTAAATAAAAATAGCCCTGATTTATCAAATGACAGTAGAATATATCATATTTTGACAAATTTTCCTTTAGAAAAGATTTGATTTGTACTAAATCTTTAAGCGCTGTCTTTAATTTAGGAGCTTTTATATAATATATTTTTGAATCATTACTTTCAATTAATTTCCTATATTCTTCATCTACATCATTTTTAGTTATAATAAAATCTATTAAAAACTTTTCTTTATTTATCTTTTCATAGTAATTCATAACGTATGAAGTTATTCCATTACATCTGTTTAAATTTCCAAGAAGAATCAGTATTTTATATTTTTCCATAAGTATCTCCAAATCTTTCATTTATATATTGATACATATCTATATATTTACTATATATACTTTCTTTCGAATCATTTAGTACATAACCATCATTTTCAAATTCAGAAAATATAATAGCATTTTCTAAATCATCATATCTTTTAGCTGTAAAAAGTAACTTATTTTTAGCATCAAAGTTATAAAACATTAAAAGATCATCATATGTACATCCATTTTGATCATTAAATTTATATATTATTTTATCATAATTTATTCTATTCTTTCTTCTTTCCCACTTTTTACTTGCTTCTTTAAAGTCTTTATAATGAAGAAACATTATTTCTATATCATCTAACCTACCTATTGTGCCTTTATAATTAATTTCTTTTAAGTAACTAGAATAATTAGACTCTTCTAAAGATATTTCCTTTAATTCTATATTCAAGTAACTCTTTAAGTTGTATATGAATTTTATATAATCTTTTGGCATTATAAATAATCCACAAGTAGGACTTTTATATTCCAAAGCATTATTTCTATAAAAGACTCCTGCAAAGCAGTTATTTGAAATAATAGTAAAATCTTTACATTTTAGCTTTTTCTGCTTATATTTTCCAATTATGTGTATTAATTTAGTCTTTAATTTTTTTTGCAAATTCTCATACCTTTTGTAATGTATAAAATACGCAAAGACTGATGTGAGTATAAATGTAGCTATAAACATAGGAATAGCAAAATACATATTATTTGGTAAGATTCTAGATAATATACCTAGAAAGTATGCTGTCATTATATTATGAATTATATACATTTCTCCGCTTATATCTCCCATAAATACCATAGGTTTTAGAATTAATAGCTTTGATATAATTCCCTTTTCGTACATTATAACAAATATAAAAAACATAGAGCAAACTATATCCGATAAACTAGAAACAAAACCTCTACTCAAATATATAGAAGAATTTTTATATGTTTGAAAAATAACTACTACTTCTAAAATAGTAAATATTATAGTAAGCATTATACTTTTATTATTTAATAATTTATTTTCCTTAGTTTTCATATATATAGAAGCAAGTATCATACCAAGGAAATATTCAAATATCCTATATAAAGGAAAACAGTAAAAAAAGTATATATCATTATTTCTTGGAACTATTATGCTATATAAAAATAGAAAAAATATACATATAATAATTAATATGAAATTTTTTAAAACATTGTCATTCTTATTTAATTTTAACATTAGTTTTCTTAAAGGTATAGTAATAAAATTTAAAAACATAAGAGTCGATAAAAACCATCCTGCATAAGCAATATTATCAAATTTATATGGTATCCATGATTCAAGTAAGAATATATTAATTACGAGCATGACAATATATAATAGTGAATTCATACCTTCTTCTAAAACTAAATTTTTCACACTAAGTGGAATAAATATAGTAAGACTTATTATATATAAAGGATATATCTTTGATATTTTATTCTTTGCATATATGAAAGATTGTTTCAAAGTATTTCCTTTTATATCTTTTATATGACTATCTATCTTTAACATTGAGACAAACCCTGAAAGTACAAAGAAAAATGTTACAGCTACTCTTGCAAAATTAAATGTAGTTTGTCCAAAATATCCATTTAAATGATATATAAATATTAATAAAAATGCTATAAATCTTAATCCTTGTAATGAGTTTATCTTTGCATTCATCAATTTTCCTCCATAAATTTTATAAGTTCAGTAACATATTTTCTACTCTTTAATTTATTTACATATTCAAAACAGTTAACGCTATACTCAATTATATCACTGTTTATTTTATCAATTTTACTTATTAAATCATTTTCTACGTATGGGTCAAATATTTCTCCATTTTTATTTTCTATATATTCAGTTGCAGAACAACAATTTGATATAACACATGGAATTCCATAGTTCATAACTTCCAGTGGTGTAAGTGGTGCTCCCTCATACCAAAGTGATGGGAATATTAGCATTCTTGCTTTGATTAAGTATTTACTAATATTCTCTTTATCGAGCCATCCTGTAAATTTAATAGTGGTATTCTTATATTTACTTTTTAATCTATCAAACTCTGATCCATCACCTATAACTACTGAGTCAAGATTATATTTAGATACAGTTTCACAGAAAATATCTACACCTTTTTCTTTTGATAATCTACCAATATAAATATATTCATTGTTATTTTCAACTTCTATCCTAGATTCTATGTCTTCTATACTTATAGGATTTGCAATCTTTCTTATAACTGCATCTTTATTCAAAGTTCTTTTTAAAATATCTGTATTTTTATCAGATATAGTTATAACATATTTTATATTATCATTTATACACACAAACTGATTTTGTATAAATTGCCTAATAAGCCTATATATTTTAAATATATAGTTTCTAGAATCACAGTTTGAGCAAGCACATTTTAAAGATTGACCTTTAAAATCACATATTTTATTTTTTTTGTAATTAAAATATCCACCATTAGGACATGCAGTAAAATAGTCGTGCGTAGTAACAATCGTTTTTATAGAACTATCAAAAGCAGATTTAAATACGCTAGATGAAAGAGCTTTTGTCCAACCATGTATATGAATTACTGTTTCTCTATCATCTAAATTATTTAGCAGTTTTTTTAACATTAATTTTGCTTTTACATTATATATTCCATTTATTATACCAATAAATCTATTTTTTGTTTTTAGGGCTTCTTTTTGATTAGTTGATATATAAGTTACTCCATCTACTTTATCTTCTTCTTTACTTACTGCACAGAAAAAATATACATTTTTCCCTTCATCTTTCAAAGATTTAGCTGTCTCAATAGCAACTTTTGATGCTCCTCCTTCAACATAGTTAAAGTCATTAATAACAACTACGTTCTTTACCTTTTTATCTTTATCCTCTTTACTTTCATATGCTATAGCAAATCCTAAAACAAAGTAAAATATCATCATAACTTTAGAAGCTTCAAACACATCTATAAATATTGCCCCTAAAAATAATGTAATTAATCCAAATTTTATTGTGGCATTAAGTATCCCTTTATTTTTTATTAACTTAAATATATATATTTGTAATATAATCCATATTGCAAAACCTATAATACCAGATTCTGCAAGTATTCTTATATAATTTCCATCAGCTGCTGATTGAGAGATTGATATCCCTGTACCTATAATAGGAGATTTTAAAAATCCATCAATAAGTTGCGACCAATGGCTAATCCTAACAAAATAGCTAGGATCACATTCAACTGCCATTATTGTTTGTTTTAATTCTTTATCGTAATAAAAATCTTGCAAATAAAACCAATTACCTGTACTAACATAATATTCAAAATTTCTATTTTCAAAAGCATATTTGGTTGCATTTACTATTTCTTTTATATTTATATCAGCTATTCTTGAAATACCAGTTTTTCCATTCATTCCAAAAATCAGTATAAGTAAGGCAAAAATTAAGAAAACACATTCTATCACTATAATTATTTTTGTTATATACTTTTTGTTATATACTATTGCCATAGCAACAATTATAAATAAAAGTACTACAAGTGAAGTCCTCGACTCTGATATAAATATCATAATGCTAATTAGAAGCGTATATATAACATTTGGTAAAATGTTCCTTTTTTCTTTAAATATGTTATATAAATATATTGGCACAATAATAAGCAAAAATGCTGTCATCTCATATGCTCCATTAAAAGTGGAACATACTCTACTTTGAAATAAAACTGTAAATTCTCCATTTTTATTAATAGATCCAAATATTCCTAAAACTTGCATCATACATATTATAAAATGGATAATTACTGTTATATTTATAACTCTAAAAAAAGTATTCTTAGTTTTATCTTTACCTTCATCTTTACTGTATATATAATCATATCCAATAAATACAAAAACAAAATATTCTAATTTCCTTGCTGTATATAAAATACCATATAATATTGAAATATATCCCTTAAAAAATCCATATATTGTTGAAATTGTACAGAAAAATAAATATACTCCAAATATAGTAGTTAATTTCTTTAATTTTTCATAATTATTTATATTTTTTTTATTTTTTATTAATTTATATACTAAATATATAAAATAAAATAAAATAATAAAATCCTCTATTCTTATGCCCACAGTTTTATTGCCGATATTAACTACATTTATCTTAGGAAATAATGCTATAAACAAAAACAATAATATGTAAAAATTACTCTTCAAAAATTGAAAAGATTTTTTTATATTTGTCATTTTAATTTTCCTACCTTCATTCCAAAAAATCTAGCTATCATATTAGGAACAAATCTTACTAAAACTTTGTAATTTTTATCCTTTAATGCACTTTTTAAAATATAAATAGCCATTGATGAACCAGATTTATTTGTACCATATTTGTCTAAATATGGGTTTTGTTTAAAAAACATACCTATTAGCTTATATCTATCATAATACTGCTTAAATGTAAAAGTATGAGAATGATGTATAATAGAATCTGCACAGTATTTTATTTTATAACCTGACATAATTAATTTATATGCAATGTACATATCCTCACTAGTAGGTAGCTTTTTACCATCATATCCATTTAGACTTTTAAATATGTTTGTATCAATTGCAGATGATGCATCAGAGAAGAAAAAAGTCTTAAGTCCCATCTTATCTATATCATCTTTAGTTACTATAAAAGAGTGATCTTTATAATTGAATTGTCTAGTATATTTTTCTATACTATCATTATCACAAAGCTGTCTACTATAACAAGCATGAACTTCTCCAGAAAATATTGGATAAACTAAATTTTTTAACCAATTTTCATTATCAGGCATAATATCTTGAGTTATAAACACTACTACATTAGAAGTAGCTTCCATAGCTGCTTTTTCTCTTGATAAACTATGAGAAAATTCCTCTTTTTTTATTTTTAAATATTTTGCATTAATATCTATTAAAATTTCTTCTGTATTATCATTACTTTCAGTTAGTATATATTTTATCTCTTTTATATCAATATTTTTCTGATTTTTTATTGATGTATCAAGCTGTTTTATATATTTTTCAGCATTATATAATGGACAAATTATAGTTATATCCATATTTTTCATAAAAAAAGAATGCACTCCCTTTCTATCTCTTTTTACTTAAATAACAATCAACATTACATTTAATTTTAGCATAAACTGATATACATGTCAATTGAACAAACTACATAAATTGACTTTTAACATATAAAATAATAAAGAGTCTAAATTTTAAATCTAGCTCTTTATAAAATAATATAAACTTAAATTGCTCCATTTCTCTTAAATATCTTTGATAATGTTTTAAAAAGTATTTTTATATCCAGTATCATACTTCTATTTTCTATATAATATCTATCCATCTCTAATCTTTCTTCAAAGTCTACATTGTTCCTACCATTAACTTGCCAGTAACCAGTAATACCAGGTTTACATGTTATTATATTATTATATGACTCCCCCATATCATCTCTTTCACGGTAAAGGTATGGTCTTGGTCCAACTAAACTCATTTGACCTTTTAACACGTTTATAAATTGTGGGAATTCATCTAAACTTGTTTTTCTTAAAAAAGATCCAACCTTTGTTATTCTAGGATCATTTTTTAATTTTTTATATTCCTTATACTCTTTACTTGCATTTACATTTTCTTCTAAATATTTAAACAGTCTTTCATCTGCATGCATAACCATAGTTCTAAATTTATACATTCTAAATTCACGTCCATTTTTTCCAATTCTTAACTGTTCATAGAACATAGGTCCATCATTTTCATGCTTTACTAATCTAAGAATATAAACAAATATTGTTATTGGTATAAGAAATACTATTCCTACTATTCCTCCAATTATATCTATACATCTTTTTAAAAAGTTATATACTTTCCTATCCTTTTTATTTATATTTATCAGTGTTTTATTCTCTTGTATATCTAATATATCTGCATCTAAAACATCTGTATTAGTTCTTGCCACTAATATTCCCCCTCGTATAATTTTTATATATTATAAATTAAAAAAATAGCATTTATTTTAGGCTATCTTGATATAATTATTTTTAATTTACATAACATATTTTAACATACTAGCTACTATAAGTCAATAAATTAAAAATAATTTTATACATTTTCCAATATTTAACTTCACATAATTTTCTAATATAAAAATATATGCAAATACGTTATTATTATAGCATTTATTTCTATTTATTAATAGTTTTATAATAAAAATTTATGATATTACGACATTTAACTTCATATAGTTACAAATATGACATTTTACCGTCACAAAAAAAAGATCCTAAAGATTTAACTTTAGGACATTTTATATTATTATATATTTTTATTAATAAATGCTTCATATGCTTTATATGTCATATATAAATCCCTTATTGAAGCAATTTCAAATGGAGAATGCATGCAAAGTATAGGAGTTCCACAATCTATTACATTTACTCCTTTTTCAGCTAATATATATGCAATTGTACCTCCTCCACCTTTTTCAATTTTACCTAGTGTACCAAATTGAAATACAACTTTTTCATTTTCAAAAACACTCATAACTTTTGATACATATTTAGCATTTGCATCACTTGCATTATACTTTCCACCACTTCCTGTATATTTTTCAAGTGCTACTCCACATCCTAGCATATTACCATTTTGAATATCAGAAAATTCTTCATAACATGGATCTATACATGTTGATACATCAGCAGAAAGCATATCTGATTTATAATATACTTCTAATAAATCTATTTCTTCTTTATTTAATTTTAGGAGTTTCTTCATAAACATATCAAATATGTTAGAACTCATAGAAGTATTACCAACACTACCTATTTCTTCTTTATCAACAAACATCGCAACAGCAGTTTTTTCTAGTGATTTACATTTAATAATTGCCTCGAGCGTAGAATATGCGCAGCATCTATCGTCTTGACCATAAGAACCTATCATACTTTCATCTATTCCAACATATCTTGGTCCAAATGCTGGAACAAAAGATATTTCACTTCTTCCAAAATCTATCTCTTTTATGCCATACTTCTTATTTAATATTTTAAGTATATTTTGCTTTATAGTTTTATTTTCTTTCTCTTTTTCGTCTAATGCTTTTACACTACCAAAAAGTACTGACATTTTTTCAGGATCTATAAATTCATTTGCATTTGCTTTCATTTGATCTTTAGCTAGGTGTGGCAAAAGGTCTGTTATAGTAAAGCAAGGATCTTTTTCCTTATTTCCTATCTCTATATCTATTTTTTCGCCTTTTTCATTATATATAACGCCATACATAGCAAGAGGTATTGTAGTCCATTGATACTTCTTAATTCCACCATAATACTGAGTTTTTAAAAGACATGCATTTTTATTTTCATAAATTGGCATAGGTTTTAAATCAATTCTAGGGCTATCAATATGTGCTCCAACAATGTTAACTCCATTTGCCATACCATCTTTTCCTATTACTGCAGCATATACAGATTTTTCATTATTTACAAAATATACTTTATCATCTTTCTTTAATGATTTACAAGTATCTATATTTTTAAATCCATTTTTTTCTAATACATCTACTATATACTCTGCCGCTTTGTACTCAGTTCTAGAATAATCAATAAATTTCATATATCCATCTATATAACTATTCATTTCCTTTTTGCTTGCATCACTTAATAATTCACAAACATCTTTTTTCTCATATTTTAAATCCATCATCTACCAACCCTTTCAATATATTTATTTTATAATATAAAGTTCTTTTTGAAGTTTATATATAGGAATACCTCCATATTTTGTAACTTCTATCATTTCTTCAATAGATGCACCATTTGGAAGTGCTATTCTAGGCTCTAAAGTATACACTCCAGTCTCTACAAGTCCTAGCCCAGCTCTTGGTTCAAGTTTTGAACCTATAATCGCTCCTGAGGCATGTACTCTATTTCCAACAGGATGCCCTGATGCATGAGTATATAAAGGATATCCTGAATTTGAAATTTTTTCTCTAAGCTTAGTATCTATAACATATCCTTTTACATCAGGTTTCATATAATCGAGAGTATCATCTATTGCATTTTTTAAAGTATCAAAAATTGCTCTAATATTTCTTGGCACTTCTTTTTCATTACTTTTAGAAGCGTACCCCATCCTCTGCATATCTGAATATACTTTCTTTCCATCTGAAAAAATTGCCTTTATACCAAAGTCTATGCTTAACAAGTCACCTTTTCTTAAAATATTAGTGCTTGGCGGAGTATGACCATTTAAACTAAGATTTTGTCCTGCAAGTACGAAAGGGCAACCCTCCCAAGCAACATCAATCTTTATTATTTCACCGTCTATATATCTTTTAGATATAATCTTCATAGAATTAATTACAATATCTGAAATATCAAGTTCAGACATTCCTATAGATATATCACTCATAGATTTTTCAAGAATCTCTTCTGTTATTTTGCATGCAAGTTTTATTCTATTTAAGTTTTTTTCAGAATTTTCAGATATAAGGCTATATACTATTTTTTCACTTGATGAAAAACTTACCTTCTTATGATATTTTCTGTAAATTTTTCTTAAAATATACTTATATTTTTTAAGATCTGTGCTTAATATTATATCTGTATCTTTATCAGACATAGTAGAATATGAAAATGAAATTTTATTTACATACTCATTTGAACATATTATTTCTTCAATAATGTCTATTTTTTCTTCTTCGCTAGAATATACATATACTTTAACACCTGATTTTATAAGCTCTTTTACATCCATGTTATCTTTATCTTGAATATTTATTAAAAGCATTGCTTTACTCTCAAAAATAAACATTATTGATTTTGTATATAAGTTTTTAGATATATATTTACAAAATATTTTATCATTATTATCTTTATTAACTAAAATCCATAATTTTGTGTTATATTTTTTTAAAAGACTTTGGATTTTTAATATATTCTTATTTTCCATTTACATTCCTTTAACTTTTAAATATATTTCTCTTGTTTCTTTAGCAATTTCAAGCTCCTCATCTGTAGGTATCATAAATACTTTTATTTTAGATGTATCTTTAGAAATTAAAGTTGCTTCTTTTCTTGCATTATTATTTCTTTCATCATCTAAAATTATACCTAGATTTTCCATATTGCTTATTGTTCTTTCTCTCTCACAAGGATTGTTTTCTCCAACTCCTCCAGTAAATACAATAGCATCTACAAAGTTTAGCTCAGCCATATAAGCTCCAATGTATTTTTTAGTTCTAGTAGTTTGCATTTTTCTTGCAAGCTCTGCTTTTTCATTACCATTTTTGGCTGCCTCTATAAGAAGTCTTTCATCTGGAATACCGCAAACTCCAAGTCTTCCACATTCTTTGTTTAAAACTGTTTCTACTTCTTTTGGAGACAAATTTTCTTTTTCCATAATTTTAGTTACAGCAGCAGCATCTATATCACCACATCTTGTTTCCATCATTAATCCTTCAAGTGGAGTAAATCCCATTGATGTGTCATAAGATTTGCCATCTTTTATAGCACAAACGCTTGCTCCTGAGCCTAAATGACAAACTATAGCATTTATTTCTTTTTTAGGCTTTTTTAATAATTCTTCTAATCTATTTAGTATATATAAATAAGATGTTCCATGAGCCCCATATTTACGTATTTTATACTTAGTATAGTATTCCTCTTTTATGGCATATCTATAGTTATACTCTGGAATAGTTTGGTGAAATGCTGTGTCAAATACAGCAACATTTACCATATCCTTATTTATATCAATCATCGCATTTATTCCCATAAGTGCACCAGGATTATGAAGTGGTGCAAACTCAGATAGCATATCTATTTTTTTCATTACATCTTCATCTATTAAAGTAGCTTCTTTAAATATATCGCCACCTTGCACAACTCTATGTCCTACAGCAGAAATTTCATCAAATGATTTTATAACTCCTATCTCACTATCAGTGAGTACTTTAATTAACTCCATTACTGCTTCTTTGTGATTCTTCATCTTGGTTGGAACTTCATCTAATCCTACGTTTTTAACTAAATTTTTATATAGCATGTTTGAAGATTCAAGACCAATTTTATCACATCTTCCTTTTGCCATAACTAACGATTTTTCCATATCATATAGCTGATATTTTATAGTAGAACTACCACAATTTATAACTAAAATTTTCATATATACCTCCTGAATTATTAATCTTGATTTGCTTGAATACAAGTTACTACTACTGTTCCTATAATTTCCTCAACACTTGCCCCTCTTGATAGATCATTTACTGGTTTAGCTAAGCCCTGAGCTATTGGGCCAATAGCCGTTGCATGAGCAAATCTTTGAACAAGTTTATATCCAATATTCCCTGCTTCTATATTTGGGAATATAAGCACATTTGCATGACCTGCAACAGTAGAATTTGGAGCTTTAACAGCAGCTACTTCTGGTATTATTGCCGCATCAAGTTGAAGCTCTCCATCAACATCAAAATCTACCTTTGTTTCTTTTAAAAGTTCCAATGTATTTTTTATCTTATCCACAGCTTCAGATTTTGCACTATCATATGTAGAATATGAAAGAAGTGCAACCTTTGGCTCATCTCCAATAAATTTTTTGTAACTTTGAGCTGCAGCAATAGTAATATCTGCTAGCTGTGATACATTAGGATTTTCTAAAAGTCCACAATCAGAAAATACATATCTTCCATTTGATTCAAGATCACATCCTGGTATATCCATAAGCATAAATGATGATACAGATTGTATTCCATCTGCTGCCTTTATTATTTGAAGTGCTGGCCTTAAAGTATCTGCTGTTGAATGTATAGCTCCACTTACCATACCATCTGCATCTCCAACTTTTACCATCATTGCTCCAAAATATATATTATCATTTATAAGCTCCATTGCCTCAATCATAGAAAGTCCTTTATTCTTTCTTAGCTCAAAAAGTGCATTTATATAAAAATCTCTTTTATCACTAATAAGTGGATTTTCTACTGTAATTTTTTCTAAATCAAGATTAATTTCGTTTGCCTTACATAAAAATTCTATTTCCTCTAAACTTCCAATAAGTATTATATCAGCTATATCTTCCTTTGATAGATAATCAGCTGCCTTAAGCACTCTAAGGTCTGATGCCTCAGGAAGAACTATTTTCTTTTTATTTTCTTTAGCTCTAGCAATTATTTCAGCTGTAAAAGCGCTAAATTCCATAAGTTTCACCTCGATATAATTATATACAAAAATATAGATAAAGTCAAGAAAATGAGCAAATATGTAAGTATATGTTTTCTTGTCAAAATAAAAAGTGACCATTTTTTAATGATCACTTTTTTTGTATAACTCGTATTTTTGAATGTGTGATAAAAAAGAGTTAGTTAAGTGTTAGAACGCTTGAGTAGTAGAGTCTTATTGTAATTTATTTTTTATTCTTCGCTTTCACCCTTTACTTCTCTATCTTCTACTTCTCCATCTTCCTTTCTAAGCGCTGAAAGGCCAGAGAAAGTAGCATTTGAAAATTCCTTAACCCCTTCTGAAAATGACTGACCATTCAGAGCCTCATTTTGGACATTTAGAACTTTCATCAGTGCAGGAATCTGACTAATTGTATCCATAAACACATTTCCGGAGCCAGAGCCATTTAAACTACCGGGAATATTTCCTCCACCGATATTGATAAATTCTGCATTTTTACCAATATCAGCCATAATTTTAGCAGCAGATGTTGCAATTTCAACTTGAGCACTAGTTTCAATTTTTATTTTCTCGATCTCAAAGTTTACCTTGTCGTTTGCAGCACGCGCCTCTGCGAGTGCTCTTTCACCTTCTGCCTCTGCAAGCTTCTTGGCTTTGATACCCTCAGCTTCTGCAAGCTGCTTGGCTTTGATACCCTCAGCTTCTGCAAGCAGTTCAGCTTTTTTACCTTCAGCCTCTGCTTGCGCTTTAGCCTTGGTAACATCAGCTTCTGCCGTACCTTCAAAACGAAGCTTATCTGCGTTTGCATTTGCAGTCTTTTTAATAGCTTCAGCATCTTGCTCTGCAACTTTCATACGTGCTTCAGCTTTTGTCTTTTCTACATCTGCCTGACCTTGGGCAGCTTTCCTCAACGCATCTGCCTTACGCTCTTCAACCTTAATAGCAGCATCTGCCTCAATAGTCTTAACATTAGCTATAGCCTCAGCATTTACACGCTGAGTCTCTTTTTCAGCCTCAGCACGGGTAATCATAACTTCCCGCTCTTTCTGTGCAGCAAGGTTTGCTTGTTCCTGCTTGGTTATCTCAACTGCACCTCTACGCTGCTCTATTTCTTGCTGGCGAATGGTTGTTTGAAGCTCCATAGCAACCTCTGCATTGGCATTTGCAGTATCAGTTTCAATTTTAAACTGAGCAAGTTTCATGTCAGTTTCTTTACGCTTTTCTTTCTCGGCCTGCTCTGCATCCATTCTTGCAATCTGAGCCTCACGTGTTGCATTCGCTTCAGCAATCTCTGCCGCCTGTCTTTCTGTTGCTTGTTTCTCACGGGTAATGCGATCTACTTCTGCTGCTTTAATATCAGCTGCTTGCTGCTTTTCAGCGGCATCAATAGATGCAATATTTTCATAGTATCCATTATTATCAGTAACATCCTGAATATTAAGAGATACAAGTTCAAGACCCATGTTAGACATCTCATCAGCAACGCTATCTTGAACTGCCTGTTTAAATGTCTCTTTATCCTTAAGAATTTGTTCTGGCGTCATTGAAGCAACAACATCACGAACTGCTCCCATAAGGGTAAGCTGTACATCTTTCTTAATTCCATCTGTACCCCTTTCTTTAAAAGAGATAATCGCAGTCTTAAGTTTTGCTTCGTCCTTTACATCTGGACGAATCTGAGCAGTCCAGTCAGCAACAATTGGAACAGCAGTACATGTCATAATTTCATCCTTATCTGCAGAAACAGTAAGCATACATAAGTCAAACGTATCAGCCTTCCTGATGATAGGAATTACAAAAGCACCACCAGATATAATTATCTTAGGTTGTTTACCACCAGTAATAATGAGCACCTTGTCGATGTCAACTACCCTATACATTTTCTTAAAAGCAAGAACAATTACTATAATAGCAATAATAACACCTGCCGCAATGGTAATAATTGGAATGAGGTTAGAAATAAAATCTTCAGGCATATCTTCATTTCCTCCAAATTGTTTATTATTTTTTACCAACACTTATTACTAACTACTTTTTAACACGATATTATAATAAAACTCTGGCGTTATTATATCATAATATTTGTGTTATGTAAAGTTTTTTAGTCTTATTTATATAAAATATATAAGCAAACTTATTTTTATGTTTACTTTTTATGTATATTGTGGTATAATTTATGTGCTAGTATAAAACAATATTTTCCTAAAAAGGAGGATGAATATGTCCCAAACTTTAAAAAGTAAGATTAAAAATAATATCTCTAGAATAGAGATGGAAGAAGAATTAAACAAGAAAGAATCATTTAAGAATGCTAAACAGCAACTTTTAGGACTTTTTGAAGATGAACTAAAAAGGTGCTTAAAACTCACAATTCCTTTTTCTAAGCTAGAAGTTTCCAATTCTTGTGTCTTCCTATTAATCCCTAATTTTGAAGATGTTTGCTCTGATTTAGGTTTCATCTATGATTTTATTAAACATTCTGAAAAATTTATTTTAACAGTTCCGCCTTTTGACACTAAAAGGCCGCAAACTACAGTTCAAAAGAGGCTGTGTAAATTTGAAAAGGAGTTAAAAGTAAGACTCAAGGAGCGCAAAGGTTACCTTATTAGCATATGTAATAACTTTCTTATTCCTGCATTAGAAAGTGGAGATATTACAATATCTAATAAAGGAGAGGATAAAAAAATAGTAAACGTTAAATATATTGATGCTAAAATAAGATCACTTTCAGAGCAAGAAAATAAAGTGATAAAAACCTTCTTCAAAAAGTACAAAATTGAATTTTTAGGATATGATGACAAAAAGTTTTTATGGTCTTTTGGGTATTTTTAATAACTAAATTATCAAAACAACATAACAAGAAAATTTCTTGTTATGTTGTTTGTTTATATTCTAATTTATACTCCCAGAATTTTGTATATTTTTAAATATTCTCATGTAGCTTATATCCTCAAAGCCTACTATATCTTTTCTTGTTATTACATATGTATTTTTAGCACTAATACCTATTATAGCAGCGCTGTCTGATATAGCATTTTTTAAATTAGTTATATTTTCTTTAAGCATACTTACAGATGAATTTTTAACCTTATCTGCCAAATCTTTTAAATTGTCATTTATTAAAACATAGTCGTATAAGAAGCTAATATCAGGTGATTTTCCAATATTTACTTTTGCTAAAGCTATATCATAATCTCCAGAATTTATCCTATTTAATAATACATCTCCATTTAGTTTTTCTACACTAACTTTAATACCATTTGCTTCTAACATATCTTTTATGCTATCTGCTAGATTACATCTTAAACTATCATCACTATTTACTATAAGTCTTAAACTCAAAGTAATATTTTTACTATTATTAATCCTTTTTACATATACTCCTTGACGTTTTACCCATGAATTTGCAATTAACATATTTTCAGCTGCATATATATCATATTTATAATTTATGTTAGAATAAATATATGGTATATCTATTACCTCTGTAAATGATGTACTAATAGTTTTTGATAGCAAATTTCTATCAATGCTATATGCTATAGCACTTCTTACTTCATCCATATTGAAAAGCTCAGACTGTTTACTTCCAACTAAGAAATATGCTTCACCATCTCTATATTTCTTTACATTATAGTCATACCTACCGAGCATTTTAATATCATCTTCATTTGTTGTTAAAAACATATGAACTAGACCATTTTTGAAATTTTCTATAACATCAAAACTATTGTTATAATTTAATATTGTAATTTTGTTTAAAATATCTTTTTCATTACTTATAAATGAAAGAATACCTCCTTCTTCAGAAATATTATACATATTTTTAATATTTAAACTAGATGCGTCAACTGGGAAATCTAAATAATATACAAAATAATCGCTAGGTACTGCAAGCTCAATATTTAATGTATAATTATCAGTTAAATTAAAAGCTTTAATTATTTTCATAGCATCATAATAAATATCAGCATTATTAGATAGTATTTTTTCAATCTCTGATTTAACAGTAGCATTTACACCTTGCTTTTTAAATTTAATAGTATATGAAAGTTCATTATCTTTTACTACGGATTCTGCCAAATCATATGTTATATTATATTCTTCGTCAAATTTTAATACACTTGAATAGCTTAAGGATTTTAGTTCATTAAAAAGTATGTTTTTGTTATAATCAAAATTAACTGATGCAACTTTAAAATCTATATCTTTATTTATTTTTTCTCCTTCATTTAATTTAAATACATTTATTATAGGGCTTTCTTCTATACTAAAAATTGCAGCAGAAGCTATACTTATAACAAACATAAAAAATATTGCTACTATTCCGCCTAAAAATCTTTTCTTTTTAGACTGATTATTAGTCCTTAAATTTATAAATCCTATATCTTCAGTAGATATATTAACTTTTCCTCTTCTTATTTTATTATTAGTTATCTTTATTTTCTTATCTCTTTTTTCTTTAGTTGTCTTTTTATACTGGGATGGATTTATAATCTTAGAATTCATACTCTTTAACTCACCACCTTTTTTGATTTAGATTATATCACAGCTATCAAAACAAAGTAAATATTTTATATATAATTTCTTATTTATATATTTTACCAAAAGTAAAAATTTATAATATTAAATATTTAATTAGTATATTCTAAAATAAATTTTGTGGTATAATAGCTATAGGTGGTTATTTTGAATATAAACTTTGTTTATTTAAAATATTTTTTAATTTATTTAGGTATAATAAACATCTCTGCATTTCTTAGTATGTATATAGACAAGATGTTAAGTATAAAACATAAATGGAGAATTAGAGAAAAATCTCTATTTATGTTTGCACTTTTTCTTGGTTCTACTGGTTCAATTATTGGTATGTACACTTTTAGACATAAAACAAAGCATACCTCATTTGTCGTAGGTATGCCTGTTATATTTATACTTAATTTAATAACAATCTATTTTATATTTAAAACGTTCTTAATTACTGTTTAAAGCACTTTTGATTTACTTGCCATAACTTTATTTACCACTATTGTTATATCATCTTCTATGCCTTTTTCTGACTTCTTGATTAATTCGTTTAAAATATTACTTGCTATAGATTTAGGACTTAAACTTATATTTACTTTGCTAAGTATAGATGTAAGACAGTTTTCATGAATATTATTTTCTTTAAGTAGAGCTCCATCTGAAATTTGAAGCACAATATCATTATTATTTAGTTTCTTTACTATTGGAACATATTCTGCCTCGTTTATAATTCCAACTGGTATATTCATTGAATTTATAGATGTTACTTTTGAGTCGCTTAGTATATAAGTTGGGGCAGCACCAAACTTTATAAAGCTTGAATCTGCAGTTTCTAAATCAAAAATAGCTATATCAAGTGACGCAAACTGATTTTCATCTTGCCTTAATTTTATAATATTATTTACTATCTCAGAAGCCTTACTTTCATCAAATCCAGCTTTTATTAGTTTTTCAAGTGTATTTATAACTACCTTGCTACTCTCATTTGCACTTTCACCACTACCTGCACCATCACTTATAACAGAAATATATTTTCCTATGCCAAAATTCATGCAAAGGTGTGAATCACCATTTATTTCTGAATTATCTTTAGTCTTTTGAACTGCAGATGTTTCTACAATATAATGCGTAATAGAAGCAAGTTTAATCTTTGATTTTTCGGTTTTGCTAATATTAAGTAGAAGCCTTACTGTCATACTTTTATCCAGAGCACCTGATACAGCTTTAACAATCTCAGCCTTTTGCACATCAATATCAGCTAAAATATCCGTTATAAAAGTATATTCAACGTAATCATTTTCTATAACTAGCTCGTCCTCATAAATAGGATAGCCAAGCATTTTAAGTTCTTCTCTTATGCTTTTTATATTCTTAGAATTAACTACAGGCATTTTTCTAGATATGTTGTTTGCAACTCCTGATATCATATTTGATATTTCCTTGTACTCGCTAGTACATTTTTCATGTATCTCCATCTCTTTTCTTTTTAGTATTCTCATTATCTTCACGCTGTTATATATATCTTTAAGATTAGATATCATTTCTTTCTTATTTTCACAATCAAACATTATCATATCTTCCGAAATTTCATCACCAGATTCAAGCTTAGTAGATATGTAATCTATACAAATATCTAGTTTTTCTTCCTCTAAATCTAGACCTTCTCTATTATTTACTTTTGACTCTACATTTTCTAAATAATCATTTATATATTTTTTTAAGACATCTCTAAATTCTATCTTATCTTCTTTTGTATAAGAAATATCATAACTTGCAATATCATTTATAGCATTAGATATAGCATTAAGCTTTTCTTTTGCTTCTTTAGATGGCTCTAAAAGATTACTATACGGCATATCTAAGCTTCTGTTTATATTAAAAAACTGTTCTACTTTTTTTATAGCTTTTTTAGGTATAGTAAGAACTGGTATAGCTGCAATAACAATCTCAATTATATTAGTAGTATAATATGCAAAATTTGATGAAAGATAGCTAACTAAAGCACTCCCTATTATAAAACCTATAACAGTTGCAGCCTTGCCAATCTTATTCATAATTCCTGAAATAAGACCACCTGCACCTAGTGTTGCAAGAAATGCTATATTTATATTAGATGTAATACATATTATAATTCCAATAATAAAACCTGATACACATCCAGCAACAGCCCCATGTCTATAGCCATAAATAAGAACTGTCATTATTGCAACTATATTTGTTAGATACACTCCTAGTATATTTATATCGCTAAATATTGAAAGAATAAAAGCAAGTATGCAAAGAGCTGATATTCTCTCTTCTTCTGTAAAAACATAACCTTTCCTTATATTTATAATAACACTAATTCCATGCACAAATACAAGATATATAGTAGATACTGAAAAAACATAAACTAGCAGTTCAAAAAAACTATGCGACAAAAATAAAGCTTGTACAAGTTCAACTAAAGCAAGTGATATCATCATTTTCATAAGTATAGCATATTTTTTAGTAAGACCTCTTATGTTTAATATTGCAGCCACTAAAGTAAAAATTACAAAAAAACATACATAGGGTATTATAACTTCCATTCCAACTTTAAAAATAGCCATGAATAAAACTGAAATAGCTGCTATAACTAGAAGGGGTACATTAAAAGCACTAGCTACTCCAAGCATCACATAACCAATTGGATAAATATTAGTAGATAGAGTTATAGTAGATAAAATTGCAGTTATAAAAAATACTATTATAAATTTATATATATTTTTTCTCTTAATTTCTTTTTTTTCAGTAGCATTAGCACCACCATCTATAATTATATCATCTTGGGAGACTTCATTGTATATCATATTTAACACCTCTTTTATTATTTTTATACTACGTATTATACTATGTAAAACTTAAAATATTTGTCATATTTTAAATCAAGATATACATATTATTCTAAATATAAATAGCACAAAAAATAATATTTTTTTGTGCTATTTATAACTATATCTAATCCTCAGATGATGTTAAGATTTTTGATCTTCTCCTAGTAGATGCAGAATTTGTTTCATTTTTCTTTTCCACTTTTGAATCTTTATTTAATTCTGCTGTAGCTTTAGAGTTATCCTTTTTAAAATTTCTAACAATTTTATCTAAAGTAACAATCTCTCCATCATCATCAGAAGCACTACTTTCTATATTTTTACTTTCTGAAATATCAGAGTTTTTTATATCCTCTCCAAGAATAGAAGAAAGTTTCATATCAACTAACTTATTAATTGCCTCATCATCTTTTACAACATCATTTACATTATTTTCTAATGTATTATCTTCAGATATAGATTCTTCACTACTTTCTACATCATTATCTAAAGAAGATGTTTCATCCTGACTATCTTCAGTTTCACCTATATTTTCATCACATTTATTTAATAACATTTCTTTTACATCAACAGGTTGATAATCTAAAGATGCTGCATTTTTTAATAAGAATATTTCTAACTCTTCATCCATAGAATTAGCTAAAAGTTTTGAATACTCTAAATACTCATCTTCTACCTTAATATTTCTATGAACATCATTTACCATTGTCTTTATTTTCATATCATATATTTCTTTATATGCTTTTATATAATCGCTAACTGACATTATATTTGAAAGTAGACTTTCATTATATATGTTTATTATCTTTTCAAACACCTTGTCCAATATCTTGAAATATCTATATGAATTTTTACATATATTTATTAATAGTTTATATTCATATGTATGTCTATCAATATCTGATTGAACTCCTGTTATCATTGTTTCAATAACAAACTCAATAAGCTCTCTTTCATCACTTGGAAGTCTTGCTATATCATAATTGTCATTAATATAACTTACGTATTCATCTATTATAGCAAACATTTCCTTATAATCTTCTTCTTTATATTCTTCAGTTTGTATTTTCGTATCTATATCGGTTGCAACTCTTACAAGTTCATTATATCTTTGATTTTTACCTTCATCTTTTATATTTTGCTTAACTTCTTCGATAACAGCTGATAATATAAGTAAATGATACTTTATATCATCTTTAGTCCTAAATTTAGATTTAGTTACCCTCTCATACTCTAACTCTAAAAATAATTTTTGAAGTTTAAATCTTTCTATTTTATCGGTAGAATTTATCATATCTATTACCTCATCTGCGTAATTTAATTTAAGTTCATACATCTGTCTTTGCACTATGTCATACTGATATTTAACAAATACAACTTCTCTTAGTATATTTTGATGATATTCTTTTTGTTCATCATTTTCTAGCTTATGTATTGTATTTAAATGTTCATCTATTGCTTTATTCATTTTTTTCATATTTACCATGATAATAACGCTTTGTATTACCCTGTCAAATATATTAACTTTTTTCTTGCTACTAAGTACTATGTCAGAATCTGCCATATACCTTTTCCTCCTTCTAGAATTCTTCGCTACTATTATACATTGTTTTTTTTAATTAAGCAAGTTTTTTATATAATTTACTAAAATTTTAATAGTATATGGTCTTTAATATATGTACATCCTCTTCCCACCAATATTTTCTAGTATATAATGCCTTATTTTATACTTATTAAGTAAATTAATAGTTTCATCTGATGGATGACCATATACACTTTTTTTACTGCTAATAACAGCATATTTAAAAGAAAATCTATTTAAAAATTCTCCACTTGTAGACGTATTTGATCCATGATGTGCTACTTGAAATACATCAAAATATGAAAGCACAAAATCTGATTTTAATATTTCTTTTTCTGTTTCTTTTGTTGCATCTCCTGTAAAAAGTATATTTTTATTTTTTAACTTAAGTGCATATACTAAACTATTTGAATTTTTTCCATCAGATGATTTTATATATTTTTCTATATTAGGACTCATAATATATGCTCTAACATTTTTATTTAAGTATAGCTCATCCCCTTGACTTACCTCTATTACATTTATATTTAGCCTATTTAAAAATTCTTTTAATTTTTCATCTTTATATGCTATAACCACATTTTGTATATTAATATTTCCACTTAAAATTTCATATTCTAAATCATATAGACCATTTATATGATCTTCATGAATATGACTTATGAAAATATAATCTATATTGGTTATATTATATGCTTTTAAGAAATTTACAAGTATAGGTTTTACCTTCGCTGAAGAACTACCAATATCAGATATAATAACTAAATTACCATATTTAATAATAGCCATATTTCCCTGCCCCACATTAAAATAGTACACAAAATTTACAAAGTTAGAAAATACAAAATTTATAATAATAATTAATATTAACACTAAATATATTACAAATTTTATGAGCTTTGCCTTCCTTTTTGAAAATCTGTATTTTATATTCATAAAAAATATATACCCATACCTATGTAATATAATTAGTATATACATGGCAATAACTGCTGATATACCTAATTTATTAAAAGATATATTAAACCCATTAAACTTAGAAAATACATTAGTTAGAAATATTAAAAACTTAACAAGATTTAGCATAAAAAAATCAAATATATTTGATATGATTGGTATATAAAATACGGAAATATAAATAAACCCTATAATGTATATAATAATAACTAATATACCTACAACCAGGTTAGATATGAGTGATATAATATAAAATTTATTTGATGAAAATATATATATAGGAAATAACATTATTTGAACTGATATTGTTAATGAAAATACTGATATTATATATTTTAAAGTTTTAAATAATAATTTGTTTTTAACATTTCTTTCATTTACTTCCTTAAACATTTTTAAAAGATAGTTATATAAAAGACTATTTAAAGAAGGATATATCATCTTTATACCTAAAGCTGCAAGAAAGCTATACCAAAGTGAATAATTAAAAATATAGTATGGGTTTATTATAAGGATTAAAATAAAACATATTATAATTATTTCTTGCCATGTAAAATTTAATTTTAAATTCTTTGAGAATAAATTTAGAATATAAGCTATATATGCTCTTGCTATAGAAATAGAAAAGTTACAGAAAAAAGAATATAATGAGATAAATACAAAACTAGCAGTATTCTTTAGCTTGAATTTTTTAAGTACTTTAGATAAAAATCTTTTAAGAACATATATAGCAGTTCCTGATACTGTAAGCACATGAGATATGCCAGACATATTAAAATCTTCTGATACATCACCCTTAAGACCTTTCTTTTCTCCTAAAATTACAGCTTTTATAACATTTGATATATCTTCATCAAATACTGCTTCTAAATGATTTATAAACTTATCCTTATAACCTTCTTTTGTTATTTCATCATGTATTATACTATAATTATCTACGAATATGTTTCCTACTATATTATTACCATTTAGATAAAGCTTGTAATTAAACTCATTATAATTGTTATAATAACTGCTTTCACTTAATTTTGAATAAAAAGATATAATATCGCCTTTAGACAAAGCGTTTACTTCATCCATTTCTTTTATATATATAATAAACTTATCTACATATTTCCCTGAGTATTTTATTTTTCCAATATATGATATATAACTTTCTGTTTTAGAATATAGTTTATCTATTTTAGCCTCAATATATTTAGTGTTATTAAAGGTATATTTAAAATTAAAAACATATATAGATCGAATAATTTGAATTAATAAAATAGATGATAAAATAAAAAGAATAAAAAACTTCTTCGATTTAAAAAATTTCATAAGATGATTATACTACTTTATTTTCTAAAAGTAAACAAAAAAAATAAAAAGACCACCTAAAGTTAGGTGATCTTTTATATCAAGCCAGCCAAACGCGCGCCTGTTTAGCAAGCTGTACTTTCGAAAGTTTTTAAGTTTTTCATCCATTCGAACACTACTGCACGGATAGATGTTAATTATTTCACTGCTGACTAGGCAAGCGAACAATTAATGTCAAAAGGTTTAAGGCGTACAAGATTCTTGCTGATCGGGCAAGTATCTATCAAAAAAGGACCAAATTTAATATAAAAGGGTTTTCAGCTTATACTGAAACAAATTGTTTGGGTTTAAAACTTTCCGTGGAATTGTGCTATTTTTAGATGTTTACAACGATTTGAGTAACGTTAAGTGCGCAGTTAACAACAATCATGCCATTATCTGCAACAAAAGCCTCAAATTCCTCTACCTCATTGCCATTTTCATCGTAACAAACTATGGATGCCATGATTTCATTTATGTCAAAATCTCCATTGGAAGTAACATAAATGGCTGCGGTCTTTACAGTAGAACCTTCAAAGTACTCAAAGAATTCTACAGTAACATTAATTATGGTATCATACTCAAATAAAAATTCACTGTATTCAATGCCATCTCCGCTTACTACGATTCCGAATGCTCCTTTAGAATTAGAAGGGATTTCAATTACTGCAACTCCATCCTCAAAGCTTACCAAAGTAGCTCCAAGGATTTCAATGTTCTCAGCAACGATGTTTGCCTCAGACTCGAAGCTAACTATGTACTTTCCACCAACCTGGTTAGCAGAAATAACATTTACAGCTGCCAAAATAATTTCCTCGTTGGTCTCTTCTTCCTCGTTGGTCTCTTCTTCCTCGTTGCTTTCTTCTTCCTCTTCAGGCTGAGTTTCCTCTACGGGAGCCTCAGCTTCAGAAGTAGTTTCCTCGGGCTGAGTTTCCTCAGTTTCGGAAGCTACTGTAGTATCGAAGAAAAATCTGCCTTCGTAATAATTAATCAAATCTGATTCAACTGCGAGGCCAAATTCTCCAACTGAGTTTTCAGGAAGATTTACTGTTACTATATTACCTTCAACAGAAACAATTTTTGCACCAAAAATTTCAACATCTTCAAAGTTAACATCAGCCTGGCACTCGAATTCAATTTCGTACTCAGTACCATTCTGAGTTGCTGAGATTACAATGAAATCGTATTTAACTGTGGGTTCTTCTGTGTCAACAGGTGCAGGCTCTTCTTCTTCAGAAGTGCTTGTTGTGTCAACAGGTGCAGG
>CAZXLZ010000005.1:0-5340 GCA_964642045.1 uncultured Clostridiaceae bacterium | reverse complement strand
CAACAGGTGCAGGCTCTTCTTCTTCAGAAGTGCTTGTTGTGTCAACAGGTGCAGGTTCTTCTTCTTCAGAAGTGCTTGTTGTGTCAACAGGTGCAGGCTCTTCTTCTTCAGAAGTGCTTGTTGTATCAACAGGAGCAGGATCTATAACCTTAGAAGCCTCAACGGGCTTCTTGGTTGTCTGCTCTGTCTCTCCAACAGAAACAGATTCATTAGATGTTGTTACCGGAATGATTTCCTGTTCCTCACGAGAAACAGTCACAGGTGTAGAATCCTCGCCATGGTAAGTGTCAGTAGGAAGTATTTCTTCTCCTTCACTGATATTGCCTATAGTGTGCTCCTCTTTCTGAGATTCATTAATCTCATCTGTTGGAGTAGCATTAAGGCTAATCTCAGTTGAACTGCTAGGTGTTCCTATCTCAAAATCCTCACTTGGAATCTGAGAATTAACCTCGCTGTTAGGCTCACAATGAAGTGTGCCTGTAACAGCATGATTTCCTTCTCCTTCACCTGCCAGAGGGGTCTTACCCTCAGTAGCAGCGTTGTTGCCATAACCCATCAAGAATATCAAGAGGATTATAGTAATAACTGTCCAAAGGATTGACAAGAATGTCCTTCCTTTGTAGCCTTTAATCTTATTATCCCGCTTCGTTGCAACTATAAGTACAAGAAGCACTGCAGATGCGGCAAACATGCCTATAATGTTTACCCATGCCAATTGCGCAATATACGCAATCAGAAGGATAACAGCATCTGAAAAGAATGTTGCCATGGCTGTATGTCTGGCAAGATTGTTTCTACAGTCTAAATTTCTAAATTTTCTCATGATGATTCCCTTTCTTATTATAGATACTTTTTTTTCACGTTTGTGTGGAATGTATACTCACACAATCGTGTGAATATTTTTTACCCCCTTAAGTTTATTTGGGTAAAAATATTCGTTTACACTTATTATTATAACATATTTAACATAAAATGTCAATATTATGTCGATTCAATTTTACATATATATTTTTAAAAATTCTAAAACAAATTTCATTATATTCATATCTTCAAGTTCAAACTTATTTTTTGACATACCTTGAAGCACACAAATACTGCCAATACAGTCAGTTTCAAGTATTATTGGAAGTATAGCTAGTGCTAAAATTTCTTTTCTTTCTATTAGTATTTCTTTTCCTTTTGTATCTTTAGATATATAATTTTCTCTGTTTTTTATACTATCCAAAACTTCCACATTTATATTCTCGCCTACTAAATCATTATTTTTTAGTGATGATATAATAACTTTTTCTTTATCAGTAATAACTATTTTAAATCCAAGATTTTTACTTAAAGTATCTACTAAATCTTCAAGAAGTTCATATTTGTCTCCGAGTGGCAAATATTTTTTTATATTTATTATCCCATCTTTACTAAGCGATATTTCAACTTGATCTCCCTCATTTATCTTTATTTTTCTTCTTATTTCTTTTGGCACAACTATTCTTCCTAAATCATCAATTTTTCTTATTATTCCTGTAAGTTCCATTTTTTACCTCCAAATTACAAGAATATTATTTTACATTTTTTGTATTTTTATTCTTTTTCACACAAAAAACAAGAAAAATAATATTAATTTTCCTTGTTTTTAAGCCATATGTAATACTCTTTTTCTATTTTTTGTGCGACTTCTTCAGGTGACAAATACGTTGTGTCTATAACTAAATCATAATTAGACATATCATCTTTTCTTACACCATAAAGTTTAAAATATCTCTCATTTTCTAATTTAAATCTTTCTTCTATTTCTTTTTTTGCATTTTCTAAAGAAGAATAATTTTCTACTTTCCCTCTTGTACTGTCAGCAAATACTCTTCTTGCAGCCTCATCAGTATCAACTTTTAAATAAACTTTAAAAGACTGCTTTACAGCATACCATCCAAGTCTTGCATCTATGATAAAATTATCATGAGTTTTTGAATGCTGCTTAGCACTATTTTCTATATCATAATCAATTTCAGGATGAGACTCACAGTATATATTAAATTCTTTAACTGTCATATTATAACTGCTTGCTAGTCTCCTAAAATACTCTCCATTTTTATATATAGAATAACTAAGTCTTTCTGAAAGTATTAAAGATACTGCACCCTTACCACTTGCTATATCGCCAGCAAGTGATATTATATGATAATTACTCATTTGAAGCTGTAGCTCCTTTAGTAGCTTTTTTTAGCTTAGTTTTTTTCTCATCTACTATTTTAGCAACACTACTATCTTTTTTTATCTTGTTACCATCTTCTCCTAAATAATCATCTTCGGAATTTATATCAAGTGCTAAATCTTTTAAAATACCATCAACAGTTTCAGATATAACTGTATTCATATCAACTTCATCGTTCTCATTTGGGCATATAAATTCCCCATTTCTTTTAACAAAAGATTTTTGCTCTATTATTTCTTCTGATGCAATATCTACTGCATCTTTTATTGAGCTGTCTCCTATTTGATTTCTTCTACGTTCAATTTGTCTTGCTCTTTTAGCCAGCGCTATAACTGTCTCATACCTATTTCCAGATTTCTCCATTAAATCATTTACATTTGGTTTTGATAACATACAAAACTTCTCCCTTCAAATATATAAATTTCATTTTAGCATAAAAATTACATAAAATCAATATATTGCATAAATTTAACTAAAATGTTAGAATTTCAGTAAACATATTAATTTGTGTCTATACGAATTTTCTCTTTTTTATTCTTACCTTTTTTACTACTCATAATTTGCTCTGGAACTTTTAAACTATATATATAATCTAAAAGCTCATTGGTTGATCTTTTTAAATATTCTTTATCTTTTATCTGACTTTCATCGAAACTCATAGGATTACCGTATATTACATATACTTTGGTAAATAATTTTTTTGATGTTTTTTCTTTTATAATCCTAACTGGAAGAATAGGAACTCCTGACTTCATTGCAACATAAACAGCGCCTATCTTTCCGTGGAATCCTTCTTCCATCTTTTATTCTTGTTCCCTCTGGAAATATTAATAGCTTTGAATTTTCATTTTCTTTAAGTATATTTACTGCATGCATTATACTTTTTGCATCCTTTTCTCCTCTATTTATAGGGAAAACATTAAGTTTCTTTAATATATATCCAAGAGGCTTAAACTTAAATAGTTCAGCCTTTGCCATAATAGATAAATTTTTGGAATCTGCGTATAGAAAAATTGGATCCCAGCCTGATATATGGTTACTACATACTACGCATTTATCCATATTTGTTTCTAAATTAGAATAGATATACTTTACTCTAAATAAAACTTTACAGCAAATAAATTTTATAATCTTTCTTAACATAATTTAAAATACCTTTTCTTTCTTATCTATAAAAACATCCATTTCCAATAAATTCACGTATTATAGAGTCAATAGGAATTCCTCCCGTTTCAATCGGTAAGAAATTATTTAAATACTCATACAGTCTTCTTGTTTGAGCATAATATTTACTATCTCTATTTATTTGAAGCAGTAATGGCTGAGCAAATGTCTTTATTACTCCAAGTTCATATATAAGGTTAGAATTAAAAACAGTATCTGCTGAGTCTACATATGGGAATATATATTTCTTTTCACCTTTTAAAACATTATTCCAAAGTTCAAAAGTCTTTTCAACTGAATGTCCACGAGTCACATAATCTCTAACCATTCTTCTAAAGAATCTTGTATCAGTTGATGATACTTTAGTATAGTCATCTATATTTAATGTAGCAATAGGTGCTATATATATTTTATATTTATGACTATCTTCAGTAGCTTTTGTAAGTATAGGATTTAGTGCATGTATTCCTTCAATAACTAGAATATCCTTTTCTTTTAATTTCAATGTTTTGCCATTATACTTTTTATGTCCTGTCATAAAATCAAATTCTGGCATTTCAACCTCTTCACCACTAGCAAGCTTTTTCATATGTTCATTAAATAATTTTATATCTAAAGCTTCTACACACTCAAAATCATATTTTCCATTTTCATCAAGTGGAGTTTGCTCTCTTTCTACGAAATAATTATCCATTGATATTGTTATAGGGTTATATCCAGTAAGAGTAAGATGTACTCCAAGCTTCTGTGCAAATGTAGTTTTACCTGATGAAGAAGGTCCAGCTATAAGTATCATTTTAACTTTCTGTCTATTCTCTATTTCCTGTACAATTTCTACTATTTTTCTTTCATGAATTGCCTCGGTACTTTGAATTATATTAGATATTCTTCCATTTAATATTGCTTCATTAAGCTGACCAACATTATTTACTCCTAATACATCATTTAGCTTATTAAAATCTATAAATGTATCATATAGCCTTATATCATTTATTTTTTTGTTAGAATTATATCCCATGCTTAAATCACCATCTGGCATCACTAGCAAAATTCCATCTCTATGTCTTTTCAAATCAAAACTTTTAACATATCCTGTGGATGGAGCAAGCATTCCATGAAAATAGTTATAATATTTATCACAAAAATACATTGTAACTGATGATTTTATATTATTCTTTATATTTTCAAGCTTTGCTGTATCATTACTTTTCTTATATAATACTTCTGCTTCTTCTATATTAACTGTTCTTCTTTCAATTTTTATATCCTGTTTTGCAAATTCAATCATTTTTTCTTTTAAATCTTTAACTAGCTTATCTGTTATCTCTAAATTTTTTATTATAAAATATTGGTCATTATTTATTGTTGAAATGAAATCAACTTTTGCATCTTTGTCTATTTCTGTTAAAGCCATATATAGAAGCATTTTTACAGTTCTAGAATAAATTCTTTTTCCATCTTCTGAATTAAGTCTTATATAGTCACATTTTGAATCTTTAACTATTTCATAATCAAAAGGTACTATTTCATTGTTTACTGAAAGTGCTAATATATCCTCATTATCACTTTCAATAGATTTTACTAAATCTCCTATTTTAGATTTATAATCAGCCACTATTTCTTTACCATTTTCAAATGTAACTCTTAGTTTTTCTTTCATATAAAACAACCTCCAATTATATGATTATTTTTTCTTCACGTTATCTAAAAATACTTTTATAAATTCTTCGTTATTCTTAGTTTTATTCATAATATTTATAACCTTCTCTGTAATTTCTGCAGACGATAAATTTGAGCCATTTGTAGACATCAATCTTCTTATATATACAGCAACTTCTTGCTCTAATTTATTAAGAAGTAAATCATCTCTTCTAGTTCCAGATTTGTATATATCAATTGATGGATATATTCTTCTTTCGCTAAGTTTTCTATCTAAATGTATTTCCATATTACCAGTACCTTTAAATTCCTCA
>CAZXLZ010000004.1:0-37295 GCA_964642045.1 uncultured Clostridiaceae bacterium | reverse complement strand
TGAGTGTATAGGTGTTTTATTTCTCCACGAACCAGTTTTAAAATTTACAGCATTACCGTCATTTAGAATATTGCTTGTTACTTTAGATAAATCGTTTTTCATTTTAACCTCCAACAACCTCATCAAAACCTCTTTTTAGACATTCCATATTTGCAGGAATAACTTCAGGCTTTCTTGAAAATTTATGTTTAAAAGATTCTTCCATGTCTTTTAATAATTGTTCTTTTGACATTATATTAGTTATTTTAATAATTGCAGCAAGCATAGCTGTATTTGGAAAATTAGCTTTTAAACATTCTAAACTAATCTTATTTGCATCAATTAAGTAAATTTTACCGTTTAAAATCTTTTAATTTATCTTTTATTAAATCAATATTTTTGCTTGTATTAATAAGTATACTACCATTTTCTTTTAATCCTTTTGTTACATCTATAGAGTCAATTAGACTATCATCAACAACTACAACATAATCTGGAGTATATACATTAGAATGTATTCTAATAGGTTTATCATCTATCCTGTTATATGCTGTAATTGGAGCACCCATTCTTTCAGGGCCATATTCTGGAAAACCTTGAATAAATTTTCCTGTATTAAAAGCAGCGTCTGCAAGAAGAAGGCTAGCAGTTTTTGCACCTTGACCACCTCTTGCGTGCCATCTTATTTCTATCATAAAATTACCTCCTAAGGTTACGTATAAATTATATATCTAAATACTTAATGTGTCAATGTTTAGATGCTATAATACATGATAGAAAAAAAGCTCAAAAAATATGTAGAAAATGGTAAAATTTAAGAAAAATATGATAAATTTTCATAATTCAGTAAACTTCTCTAGTAAATTATGATATAATATAATGCTATTTAAATTTATAAGATAAAAAATTTTAACTTAATGTAATTGGTGCTTAGGAGGAATTTAAAATGGAAAGATTTGAAAAAGACAAGGAGAATATCTTAAAGTTTAATGAGGAAATTAAATATTTAAAGCATCGGTCAAAAATTGTTAGAGATTATATATCTCTTGGTATGGAACTCTCAAAGATGAAAAAAGAAAAAAATATGCTTAGCTATGATGATATTTTATATTCCTTAAAGGAAAAGTATATTTTATTAATCGAAAAACAGATGAGTATGCTTAAAGAAGAAAAAGATGTAAAGTTATATCTTGATATTACTTCTAAAATATCAAAAATATCCGAGAATATTTCAAAATATATGGATGAATTAAAGAAAAAAAGTCCAGCACTTAATTCTTGGATTGCACTTAATAAGAAAAAAGCATATTTAGAAGAAAGAATATCAGAAGGAGTAGCGGTTCCTAAGTCTAAAGATGCACTTAAAGAAGTGAATACGACAATAAGTGATTTAAGAAAAGATTATGCAGAAAGTATAGCTGAATGGGAAGAACTCTACAAGCTTAAGCCAAATATTTTTGGTATCTAGCTAGAAAATCCCCCTTTTCCAAATGGAAGAGGGGGATAAATTGTTAGTCCCAGCCAAAAATACTGGAGCTATTACTAGTGCTTGAACTTGTAGTCGAACTACTGCTGTAACTTGTGCTATAACTGTTTGAACTGTAGCTTGACTTTGAACTTTTCTCGTCATTTCCGAATATCTCCTCGTATGGCGAAAAAGGCTCTAAAGTCTTAGTAGGGTCTAAAAAACCGAAAAAATCATCAAGCTTTCCAAATAAACCATTACGAGTATTACTCATAGATATAACCTCCTTTATATTAATATATTAAATATGGTTCTATAGTTTATACTTATATTATATCATATTAAATAAAATATGTAAATAGTAGTTTTTTATTAATTTTACATAAAATATTAACAAAAAGTTAACATTTTCTTGATTTTTTATAAATATTAGTATATAATTATTATTGTAAATTGAAGTAGCAGATTTTGCTATAGTGTTTAGGAGTGAATTGAATGAAAGAAAAATTAAAAAATGTACTAGATAAATTTAATGAATCTAAATATGCGAGTTATATAATGATAATAATAATTGCTATTGTACTTATAATTGCTGGGTATTTAATATATCAGCAGTATTCAGAAAGTAAGAAAAATCCTATTAATCCTGATATATATAATCAAACAGATGTATTTTCTGATAAAGATGAAAATAAACAAGATGATAAAGTTAATGAAAATGATGCAAGTGAACTTAGCTCATCTTTACCTGTTATAACTAAAGGAAAAAAAGTTGGATTAGCTTTAATGAAAGATGTAGATAATTCAGATTTATTTGTATCAGTTAGTGAGCTTCTTAAAAATATAGATAAAATAAACATTACTACAGATACAGTTGTAAGTTTGGATATTTCATCATTAGATTCTAATTTAAAAAATAGTATAAATGATATAAATGCTATTATATTTGATAAAGAAGGAAAAGTTCTTTTTGACAGAAAAATATCTGTAGTATACGATAGAATTACACTTGCAGTTGATGAACTTGATAAAAGCGAAGTTTATTATACTGTAGTAAATGTATACTTAAATGATGGAACAAATAAAGGTTATATATTCAAATTTTAAGAAAAAATGATCTCATTTGTATATGAGATCATTTTTTTCTTGCTTTTTGTTATAAAATGTGATATAATAGTTTACGTAAAACAAAAATTACCATTTAAATAAAAAATTTTAAGGAGGATATTTTTATGTTCAATATAATAAATGACATAAAAAAAGAACGTGAGCCATTCAGGCAAAAAGTACTGATTCTTAAGTCTGAACTAGCTCGGAAATTTGCGGCTGCTAAGACGAGCGACAAGATAAAAGTGTTCAAAGAATTAGGTATAGATAAATCTATATCCTGCTGGATGCTGGACAATATGAAGTATCTTATATCCAATTCTTTGAAGATTCCTTGGAATAATAATGAAGAAGAAAGCGAGAAATTAAAATTCTTCGAGCTTTTATTTTCCATAAAAATAGCAGAGGAAGAAGAATTCTCTGAAGTAACGCAAAAGAAATGTTACAGGTTTATGGAAGCGGAGGAATCAAACATTGATCTTGTAATCAAGGCACTGAAATTATCTTTGAATGAAGAAATATCAGAGGAGTGGACATCTTTCCTTTTAAGCTGTCTTTCAGAGTGGCAAATTTTCTCTGAGTTGCCACCTAGCATCACAGATGACGAAAAAGTAAAGAGATTACTTAATAAAAGAAACGAAGTAATCTCTCAAGAGGTGGAAAGCTAAAAAGTATGCATATATCTTTTTATTAAATGCCTAATCTATTTTTAGATTGGGCATTTATTTTTCTTAAAATTTCAATTATTTTTGATTCTAATTTTGGATTTTCATCTTTATTTATTCCAGGCAAAATATTTTCATAATTTTTTATATTATCTAAATTTTCTTTTTCAAGAGTTAGAAAATTAAAAAAGCTATATGTATCAACTTTTGAAATAATTACATTTTGTTTGTTATTTAAAATATAATTATTATATACACCATATACGATTTGACCTATAAGGAAAATTAAAGATAAGCTGAAAAATACAACAGTTAATTTTTTCGAGTTTAAATACTTCATAAAAATCACCTAGAAATATTTTTGACATAAATGAAAATAACTATACTAAAAAAAATAACATATTTTAGCACATATATTTTATATTTGTATAAAAAAGTAGAATAATTCAAATTTCTACAAAACTGTATAAATTTCTTTATTGATAAAAAGTGTATATGTGCTAAAATTTTTTGTGTATAAGAGGTGATTTTTATGAAAGGTAAAACAAAGCTTTGCTGCTTTACTGTAAATTATACACATGCATGTATTATTGCTAATAATTTTATATCAAGTGAACTTTCAAATGTAAAGATTGTATATATAAATGAAAAAAGTGAAAATAGGAAGATAAAAAGTATTATTTCTAAGTTCTATAATGAACTTTTAGATAAGACTTTCTTCACCGAATGGTTAAATGAAAATGTAATAAATGATTATATAAATGAAAAGTTTGTATTTATTGTAAAGGGAAAAGAAGAATTTATAACAAATGTTAATAAATATCTTGATTTAAATGAGTTTAATGGATATATTATAAATTGTTATGATATATTTGAAACTTCTAAAAATATAGATAAAATTATTGGAAGTCATGATTATTACATAGATACAGAAGGAATCGTAATAAAAGAAAAAGAAAAAAATAAAACTACCTATTAAAAGGTAGCTTAGTTACTGTCTTTGAGGTTGAGAAGGTTTAGGAATGCTTTGCTGTGATAATTTTTCATATTCTAAAAGCTTCATTTTATAATTTAAAACTTCATTTAAATATTTATAATACATATATTGTTGTTCATAATATTTAGTAGCATTAGTTATAGCTCCATCTATATCACCAATATCAGGTACATCTGGAAATTTAAAACTTCCTAGTGGAGGAGCTACATTAAACGAAGAATTTGAAGAATTAGATTTTCCGTGATCCTGCGGATTTTGTGTTGCTACATAAGTATCAAAAAATGGTCTATTGTTATTTTCCATAAAAACCTCCTAAAATTTGTATAAATAATTTAATAATGATAATAATATACTTGTAACCTTAATTTACATAGGTTATCCCCCTTCTTTTTAGTAGTGATTACAATTTGTAATTGCTACTTTTATTATATTATTTTTTATCTAAAATATTATAAAAGCTAAAAACATTGATGTTATACCATGTATTAATTTTGCAAGCACAATTTTTTGCATTGGGTAGTCAAAAGTTTTTAGTGTGCTTTTTATTTGGAATATAATGCTAAATGAGCTAAAACCTATTAAAAATGCAATGTATGGTAAATTATTCATATTTGTAAATGAACTTATTCCTTTAGTAAGTTCAAATGTAGATGTTATATATTTAATATTTGATATACTTAAACCATTTAATATATCAGATAAAATATTGAATAGTATCATGTATCCAAGTATATATACCATTGTTTTGAAAGTAGCAAGTATTGATTTAGGAATAATATTTAAAGTGCTAATATTTTCTTTACTTTTACTGCTGTTTTTTAAATTTCCCTTTAAATTTATAAAGTTTTCTTGTATAATATACTTATGCATAAATATTTTATAAAATGTAGCAATTATAATGCTAGAAGATACGTGTATTATAAGTAGTAAAATACCTATTTTTTTTGATCCAAGCATACTATATCCAATGGTTGATATTATAAATGTTGGGCTTGCATTATTACAAAAAGCCATTAAGTAATTACACTGTCTTTTGGTTAGCATCTTATCAGCATATAGTTTATCTATAGCTTGACTGGCACTTGGAAATCCACATAAAAAACCAAGTATAATTGGAATGGAAGCTTTAGCAGGCATTCCAAATGGTTTTGATATAAATGATAAACAGTCTGATACTACATATACTAAGTTACTATTTAATAAAATATTTGTGAAAAGTACAAAGAGAAATAGTGAGGGGAACACTTTTTCTACATATAGCTTTAAACTAGTAGAGATTGACTGGAAAGTATCAACAGTAAAACATAAAAGAAATGTAAGCATGGCTATAAATAGAAGAGTATATAGAATGTTTGATATTTTCATAGTTTCACCTTAAGATATAATATTAAAAAGAAGGAGTTTTTATGCAAACGGTTGATGATTTTAAAGATTATGTATTACTTGATATGGCTTCAGGAGAAAAATTAGAAAAATGGGGTAAATATATTGTTATACGACCAGACCCACAAATTGTATGGAATAAAAAAGAAAAACCTGAACTTTGGAAAATGGCCCATGCAAGATATATTAGAAGTGCGTCAGGCGGTGGACACTGGGAAAAGTTAAAGAAAATGGAAGATAGCTGGAAGATTAAATATCGTGATATGGTATTTAATTTAAAACCTATGGGATTTAAACATACTGGTCTTTTTCCTGAACAGGCAGTTAACTGGAATTATATAAGGGAAAAAATAAAATCTGCAAATAGGGAAATAAAAGTGTTAAATCTTTTTGCATATACAGGGGCCGCAACAGTTGCAGCACTGGCTGCAGGTGCTAGTGTATGCCATGTTGATTCTTCTCAAGGCATGGTGAACTGGGCTAAAGAAAACGTTACAAGTAGCGGCTTAAAAGATGCAAAGGTTAGATTTATAGTAGATGATGTTCAAAAGTTTGTTAAAAGAGAAATAAGAAGAAACAATAAATATGATGTAATTGTGCTTGATCCACCATCTTATGGAAGAGGAAAAAATGGAGAAGTATGGAGTATAGAAAAAGATTTATTTAATCTTTTAACAGATTTAAAATTAGTTCTTTCAGATAATCCATTATTTATTTTAGTAAATACATATACAGGTGGACTTTCAGGGACTATAATATCTAATATGTTAAAAGTAGCATTTGATGAAAAAGATTTTAGCAGGATATCATCAAATGAAATTGGATTAAAATGTGAAAATAGTGATTTATTTCTTCCTTGTGGAATAACTACAAAGTTAGAATTTTGAGGTGGTAAAAGTGGTAGATAGAAAGAAATATAATGTTGTATTTATGGGTACACCAGACTTTGCTAGGGCTTCTTTAGAAGCTTTGGTAGATGCTGGCTATAACGTAAATCTTATTGTAACTAATGTAGATACAAAATCAGGTAGGGGAATGAATCTTAAATTTTCTCCTGTTAAAGAATATGGAGTATCAAAAAATATAGAGGTATACCAGCCTGAAAAATTAAGAAAAAATGAAGAGGCTTTACAAAAAATAAAGGATGCAGCTCCTGATTTTATAGTTACTGCTGCTTATGGAAAAATTCTACCAAAAGAGATTCTAGATATTCCAAAAATTGCTCCAATAAATGTTCATGGCTCACTTCTTCCTAAGTATAGAGGAAGTGCACCTGTTCAGTGGGCTATAATAAATGGTGAGGAAAAAACAGGAATAACTACTATGATTATGGATGTAGGAATGGATACAGGTGATATGCTTCTTAAAGAGGAAACTCCTATTTCTCATGATGATGATTTAGAGAAAGTTTTTGATAGATTAACAAAAATTGGTGCTAAACTTATTGTTAAGACTTTAGACTCTATTATAGAAAACAAAATAGAAAGAGTAAAACAAAATGATGAAGAGGCGAGCTTTGCTCCTATGATTTCTAAAGAAATGATGAAAATAGATTTTAGCAAAAGTGCAAAAGATATAACTAATTTCGTAAGAGGGCTATATAGTTCGTATATTGAAGATGAGATGGGAAATAGATATAAGGTGTATAAGGTTAAAGAGGGAGATGCTTCTCTAAGAAATATATCAGATGAAAAAGGAAAACTTGCATATATTACTAAAAACAGATTGGCAGTAAACTGCGAGGATGGAAGCATTGTAGAGGTGCTTATTATTCAGCCACCAAATAGTAAGAAAATGGATATAGCGGCTTTTCTTGCTGGAAATAAAATGGATAAAGATGTAAAATTTGTATAAGATATATAGAAAAAACAGAATGATATAAAAAATAATATTACAAGAACTAAAAAAGTTTTGGTAAAATAAAATTTATATATATAAATAATCGGAGAACACATGAAAATAATAACTTCGATTATTTTTTATTTAGAAAAAAAATACTTTTTTACTAAAATATTACAAAAATATTGACATATTATGTAAAATTTGATATAATACATCCACATATTATTATATGAATGATATATATAATTTATATCAGGGAGGTGTTGTTTTAAAAAAATTAATATCGTTACCAAGAACTTAATAATTTTAAAAACCATTTTTAAGGAGGAAATCATTATGAATGCAAAATTTGAAGACATTGTTGACGTTACCAAAATTGGAACACCTGAGGCAGGATTGGATCTTGGACGGGTGGAGATGCTGGCGGATAATGAGGAAAAGCTGTATGCAAAGCTGGATACAGAAAGAGTGGAACTGTTCTTAATTGATGAGCAGAATGACTTTATTTCTCCCAGTGGCGGACTTCCGGTACCGGGAGCAGTAGAAGATACGGCGAGATTGTGCCGGTTTATTCACAAATTTATGGAGAATATTTATCGGATTCGTTACACACTGGACTGGCATAGTTCAAATCACATTTTCTTCCCCAGTGCATGGAAATATGCAAAAGACTGCATTGGAGCCGATGGCTTGTCGCATAAAAAAGGTGAACATGTTGTTCCTAATACAGTTATTACCAATGAAGGTATTAAAGCAGGTGATTTTGAAACGGCGCTGCCTAATGCTAATAAGGCACTTACCTATGTTAAGAATGTGGACAAATCAAAACAGAATGCTGGAAATAGTACCCCTGATGAGTTAAGAATCTGGCCGTATCATTGCCAGGAGCATACTTGGGGAGCAAGTCTCGATGGTGAACTGAACAAGATGATAACTTATCATGGCATTGTACGGGGTTGCAGAGCTATGCCTTATTACAAAGGCCAGGATCAGTACAGCGAGCAGTATGGTCCTATGTGGGCTGAATATTCTGAAAAGAATGAGAAGAATTTGAATATTCTGAACATTTTTGAGGATCCGCTGGTTGTTAGGTTTTATCTGGCTGGTCAGGCAAAATCTCATTGCTTCCTTAGAGGTTTGATGCAGATTGTAGAGCATTATGCCAATAGACCTGAAATTATCGACAAGATTTGGGTTCTCGAAGACTGCATGTCCTGCATTCCCGGATTTGAGCCGGCAACAGAAGAAAAGATGGAAGAACTTCGTAAGATGGGCGTTCATTTCATCAAGTCGACAGATGTTACTGACCTTAAGGCAGCGGTTTAATATTTACCAAAAAATCAAATTACTATAATACAGGAGGAACTAACATGGAAGAACTGAATACCAACATGCAGATAGGTTTTGATGAGGACACTGCTCCGATGAACTTTGATCTTGATGAGCGTGATTCAGATCAGCAGCTTATTGCAAGATTTGCACTTGACATTTCTGGTTCTATGGAAGAATTTGAAGCTGATGTGGGAGACGCACTGGAAGACTTGAAACAGATGATCCAGGGATCTAAGCAGGAAGATGAAATGATATTGGGAAAAACGATGTTTGGAGAGAGTATCGAGGAAGAACCGTATTGTTTGGTTGCTGATTTTGATACAAGCTACAGTGCTCCTGGTTGGAGTACAAAACTGTATGATGCGATAGTGCAGTCTGTGGAGAATGTTAAAGCCGGTGTTAAGAAACTTATGGAACAGCAGTTTACGGCAAGAGGTCTTCTGGTAATTTTATCAGATGGCAGAGATAATGATTCATCTGCGACAATGAAGAAGGCTGCTGATGCACTTAAGTCTTTGAAGGATACAGGAATTGAGGTGTATTTCATCGAATTTGGTCCTGAGGCTAAAGGTATTGCTCAATCACTTGGAATCGCTCCTAATCGCATTTTGCAACCGGGAAACAAGGCAATGTCAGCAGAGGAGAGAAGGAAAGAGTTAAGAGCGGCGTTCCGCTTTGTTTCAAAGTCGGCGATTTCAATTTCTCAGGGTGGTGCAGCACCTACTACGGATAACGGAATGTTTAGTGTTGACTAAACGTAACATATTAATTTTTCAAATTGGTGGAGGAGGCGGCCAAGCTTCCTCCATTATTTTATATAGGAGAAAAATATGATAAATATTAGTAAAATTGGAAGCGAACATATTGGCGCTAACCGGAACAATCAGGATTATTTCTTTGTTTCAGAAGACGGAAAAGTAAAAGTTGTTATGGATGGTTGCGGCTCAGGAGAATTTTCTGAGATAGGAACACGTCTTTTTCATTTAGTATTGCGTGAAAGAGGCGAAATTACACTCAAAAATTTTGAAGAAGTTGTAAAAGACTTCTTTAAAAAATTTAAAGCAGCCATTGAACTGACATTTAAGGATGTAACTAATGTTTTATACAATATAAGTACATTCACAATTTTGGCAGCTTTTGAGGAGGAAGATCATTTTACCGTTTTAACTTGTGGGGATGGCTATATTATCACACAGGATATTGCAGGTATGCTTTTGTTCCATGAAACGAAAGAAGTAATTAAAGATGGCGGCGAAGAGTATCCTAAATATTTTGTCTACAATTACGTTGGAAAAGACAGATTGAAATTTTACAAAGATGAGGTAACTTTTACAAAACATGTTTATCCTAAAGGAAAGTATGTTAATGTCGGAGTTGCCACAGATGGCTTAAGATTTTGGTCTAATCTTTCATATGATGATGGTAATAAATTCATAGAGCTTCTGAAAAATGGAAAAAAAGGACCACTTTCCCGTTTCATTACAAAGGTTAACGAAAAATATGTTAAGGAAAATGGAGAAATCAGGGAAAATGTACCTGTTTTTCGGGACGATATAAGCATTGTATTTTAGTGAGGTGAGCATATGATAACAATGACACAAAGAGAATTGGAAATTCTCAAAAAAGATCATTACATTGCTGAAGGCGGAGAAGCAGATATTGCCGAATATGATGCAAATACTGTAATTAAAATATTTAAAGATAAAAACCCTCAGACGGGTGTTCCGATAGATAAAAAGCGGAAAGAAAAAGTCGTTAAATATTTTATTACGACAAAATTTCCTCCAAGTGTTATTGGACCGCTTGAAGATGTGTATGCAGATAAAAAATTTGTTGCATATATCATGAGGCGTTTGATTGATGATGAGCCAGTTAGACAGCTGACCAAACGAAATCATTTAAAAAAGTATCGATTTTCCAATAAGGATGTGTTAAAATTTGCTATTAAGCTGGCAAAAATTGTAGATGAACTTCATAAAAGAGGCTTTATTATTGGCGATATTAACGACCAGAATTTTTCAATTATGGAAAATGAGGTCTATGCTATTGATACCGATAGTTATGGAATTAAAGGACAGCTCTATGCAGTTACATATACAGAAAATTACACAGCGCCGGAAGCTTATAAATCAGGTGGTGTAATTGAGCTAACTGAAGAAACAGACAATTTTGCATTAGCAGTTTTGTGTTTCTATATTTTAGCGCAGGTTCATCCGTTTGGTGGCAACTATTCCAAAGAGCCAACGTGGAAATTTAAAGAGAGAATAGAAAATAAGATATCTGTTCTTGGACCACATGGTGTTGGAGTAAGATCAGTAACTCCATCTTGGAACTGGATTTCTCCACAGCTTCTCAAAAAATTCTTAGATATTTTTGAGGGAAAATGTAGAGAAAGTATCCTTCCGGAGCTTGAGGAGCTGTACAGTAATATGAAATACTGCAGAAAACATAATGGATATTATTATTCAAAATTTGGAGAATGTCCAGTATGTAATCAGAATGCTAAAGTACAGACGCAGCCTATTAAACAGGCTCCTGCAGATACGACAGCTGCTATGTTGAAACTCATTTTTGAGTCAGATGACATTGAAACGATTTTGAATGACAAGTATTACTTATCTAAAGATAACAATATTGTGCATATAAGAACGGGACGTAGGAAAGCTGTTTCAGGAAAAGCACATATTGAATTTACTAAAGATGGTAATTATATGCTTGAAATTCGAGATGATGTTATTGTCATTCACGATGACTATACAAACAGAACTTATAAGCTTCAAAAGAAGCATAAGAGTCATTATGATATGACTGATGATACTTTGTACTATGTCGACAAAAATGACAGACTAAAATCCATGAAATTAACGAGAAATGGAACATATGAGACAAGTGAGGCCTTTGTATTTAACCCAATTTTCAAAATTGTGGATGATAAGACAAGATTTATAGCATCGTTCTATCCCAAAAAGGCTATTGTAGTTGAAAATGGCGGTCAAACGCATGAGTTTGAGTGCAATGATTCAATCATTGAATATGCTTTGCGGTACGATGAAAGTTCTAAAAGGTGGTTATTCATATATGAAAAGGCAGATGGAAGTTTCAGAACATTAATTTTTGGAAACAAACAGATTTTAGTTGATAATTCAACTTGGTCTTATTCTGCAATTCCACTTTCTGGAATTTGTCTTTCGGGGAATACAATTTATGAACCGGGCAATAAAGAGATTATTGGTTTAAATATTGCAAGCAATAAAATAAAGGCATTTCCGTGCAGTGTAGTTAGAGAAAACAGCCATTTGGAATTCTCAAATGGAGGCTTTACTATTACAGCTACGGATAAAATTTATACATTTGGAAAATAAAGAATGACATTAAATTAGAAATCTAGTTTAGGTTTCTAAGGTAAAAGCTAGGGAAAGTATTCTCTAGCTTTTACTGTTTTAAAAAATAAAAAGAATGAGTTTAGTTTAGATTAATTTTAGCAGTAGATGGAAGAGAGGTTTCATGCAAAATAGAAAGAGAGGTCATATTAGATGAGCCTCTCTTTACTAATTATACTATTTTAATTATCTTATATTTTATCAAATACATATCCAATAGGAAATTTATACTTTTCAAAGGGTATAGTTTTATTAAAGTCTGCATATGCCTTGCCATCATCATGAACAATGAACTCAATTCCAGGCGAAACTTGATAAGTATCAACTACTCCTTTAAGGAAGAACAACATAAATCCATTAGGTGTACTTAACTGACACCAGTTAGAATCTGGTGTGTCTTCCTTCTGTATAGTAAAAAAATGATTGTTAGATGTAGTTTCATTCATATAGCTTAAAAAAGCATCGCTATCACTATATACATTGTGTCTAAATCTTAAGCTAACAAACCCAATTTCTTCAGCCCATTCTATGAATTCATCTCTAAAATTAGAGAAGTTTTCAATTTTTTGACCAATAACAGCCACCGCTGAAGTATGAATATTATTATCAAGCAGAATTTGGACACTTTCTCTATAGTCGCTGTCAGTTGGATAGTACGTATTAAAGATAGCATTTCTTCTTTCTTGATTGTAATCATGTACTGATATATTAACATAGTTGATAATACCATTCATAAAGGGTGCTACTTTCTTTATATTCACACCATTTGTTGTACATGTTATTCTTGAGATATTGTTTATTAACGAAAAGCTTCTTAACTTATGCAAAACTTTAATAAAAAAGTCAGCATCCAGTGTCGGTTCATTACCCGTTATGTCTATGGAAATCGGTTGCCTGTTACCTATTTTTACCACTATTTGCTCAAGAGATATTAAAAAATTGTCTAACCACTTTTGCTTAAGGTCACTAGTTGTTTTTTCCATTTGATTGCTATGCTTATTATAGCAGAAATCACAATTAGCGTTACAAGCTCCAGGAATAACAAGCTTTATTGTTATAGCGTTATCGAAGTCTTTTCTATAAACGTACTTGCTTTGAATCTGTAAAAGTTCTTGAGCTTTGCTTCTTACCCTGGCATCTCTGTCATGAATTAGATTTTCCAATATCTCGGTTGGAACTTCTGGATTGTCATTAATGGCTGCATAACGTACACGCCAGTTAGAGTCTTTTGTAGCAGTTTCAATAAATTGCCTTGCTAATTTTTCTCTTATGCTTGTACTTTTATCATGAGATAATCTTTCCCTAATCTCCTGAGTAATATTAGGATTTGACAATAAACCATCCCTAACTAAAAAATTAGGGTTATCCAAAAATCTCATAGGATCGTTGGTTCTCCTTGCTAAATCCCGTTCTTTTCTCCAATTATTCATAAACTTACCATTCCTTTCTATTCGTTAAATATTTTAATGTTATACCAATTATTACTTCGAGCTACAATAAAAAATTGAAAGACATAATATGCCTCCTTTTCTTAGAATGTGTTGTTTTTATTTTAATTACAATATTATGCAATTAAAATAGCTTTTCGATTAAAAAAAGACTTATGCTAACAAATGCTATAATATTATATCATATATATGCTTACTAATCAATATATCAATTAAAATTTACATAATATTACTAACGGCGTTTATAAAAATAATATGGTAAATATAATATTAAATGTAACATATAGTAATTAAAAAAGAAAAAGAATGTCTATAATTGTTTTACGGCATTCTTTTTTTAGTTTGTGAATAAATAATATAGGTGGAGTACTAGGTAATATTTACTTGATTTTTAGAGCTTTTTAGTGTAATATTATATAGTAAAAGGGAAGGAAATATATAGTAGTGGATAAGATAAATATAAATGAGCTTAGTTTAGATGAACTTGAGCAGTATATAGAAAGTTTAGGAGAAAAGAAGTTTCATGCAAAACAGATATATAAATGGCTTCATAAAGAGAAAGTAGAAAGTTTTGAGGAAATGACAGATATTTCTAAAAGTTTAAGGGAAAAACTTAAAGAAAATACGTACATATTATCTCTTAACATATTAGAAGCTCAGCATTCTAAAAAAGATGAAACAAAAAAGTTCCTTATAAAACTTTTAGATGGCAATGCTATTGAGTCAGTATTTATGAAATATAATCATGGAAATACAGTGTGCGTATCAACTGAGGTTGGCTGCAAGATGGGATGTAAATTTTGTGCATCTACTAAAAATGGGTTTGTAAGAGGCTTACTTGCTAGTGAAATAGAAGGACAAATAATAGCTATTGAAAAGTATACTAATGAAAAAGTTTCAAATGTTGTATATATGGGAATAGGTGAGCCCCTTGATAATTATGATAATGTCGTTAAATCTATCAGACTTATAAACTCTCCTATGGGATTAAATATTGGTGCAAGACATATAAGTCTTTCTACTTGTGGTATTGTTCCCAATATATATAAGCTTGCAGATGAAAATATACAAGCAACGCTTTCAATTTCACTTCATCAGACAAATGATGAAGCAAGAAGAAAGGTGATGCCTATAGCAAATAAATATAGTATAAGAGAAATTCTTGATGCTTGTAATTACTATGTAAAAAAGACAGGTAGAAGAATTAGCTTTGAATACGCACTTTTAGCTGATGAAAATGATAGTAAGGAGGTAGCATTTGCTTTGGTAAAGCTTTTAAGAGGAATGCTTGCCCATGTAAATTTAATACCAGTAAATGAAATAAAAAATGGTGAGTATAAAAAGCCATCTGAAAAAAATATAGCTATGTTTATGGATATTTTAAATACTTCAGGTATTGTTACAACTGTAAGAAGAGAGCTTGGCTCTGATATAGATGCTGCATGTGGGCAGCTAAGACAAAAATATATAGAGAAAGATTAAACTTATTTTCATTTATAAATAGTGTAGAAAATATGGGAATATTATGTTATAATATGTAAATGTTGTGTTTAAAGAGGTGTTTTTGTGTTTATAAAGAATGATGAGAGTTTTGAATGTGCGGTTTGTCATAAAATGGTAGGAAAATTAAGATATACATCAAGAGACCATTGTAACTTTTGTTTGCATTCTTTACATGTAGATGTCTTACCAGGAGATAGAATAAATCCATGTAAAGGAATATTAAAACCAATGTATATTGACTCAAATTCTAAGAAAGAACAGATTGTATATAGATGTTTAAAATGTGGAGCAACAATTAAAAATATAGTAGCAGAAGATGATAATAGAGAAAAATTATATGAAATTGCTGCCGAGCATGCTAAAAATGGGGGAACTGATTAATGGATGAAATAAAAGAAAAAATTATAGATAACATATGTATAGTATTAAAAAATAGTTATGATGTTAGTATGGAAAAAGAAGAAATAAATAAACTAATTGAATTTCCAAAAGATAAGTTAAATGGTGATATAGCTTTTCCATGTTTTAGGTTAGCAAGCGTACTTAAAAAGTCACCAAACATTATAGCAAGTGAAATAAAAGATTTTATAAATATAGATTCAAATATATCTAAAGTAGAAATAGTTGGAGCTTATATAAATTTTTTCCTAAATGGTAGCAATATTGCATCTAATACGTTAGATAAAATAATTACTATGAAAGAAAATTATGGAAAATCTAATATAGGTAATAATACAAATGTTGCAATTGATTATTCATCACCTAACATTGCAAAACCATTTCATCTTGGACATCTAAGAACTACGATTATAGGTAGAGCTCTGTATAACTTATATAAAGAGCTTGGGTATAACGTTATAGGAATAAATTATTTAGGTGATTGGGGAAGACAGTTCGGTCTTGTAATTGAAGGATATAAAAGATTTAAAGATGAATATGATTTAGAAAAAGATCCACTTCATAGTCTAACTGATATGTATGTAAGAGCAAATAATTTAGCAAAAGAAAGTAATGAAGTTATGGATATGGCAAGAGAGAACTTTAAAAAGTTAGAGGAAGGAAATGAGGAATACTTAAATCTTTGGAAGTATTTTAGAGAATTATCTTTAAAGGAATATAATAGAATTTATGACCTTTTAGGTTGCAAGTTTGATTCATATAATGGAGAAGCCTTCTATAACGATAAAATGGATGAAATTATCGATATACTTGATAAAAAAGGAGCTTTAGTAGAAAGTGAAGGAGCAAAAGTTGTGCATCTTGGTGAAAATGAGCCACCTTGTATAATACTAAAATCTAATGGCTCTACTATTTATGCTACACGTGATCTTGCAGCAATTTTATGGAGGGCTAGAAATTATGATTATGTAAAAAGTATATATGTAACTTCATATGAGCAAATTCATCATTTTAAACAAGTTTTTGAAGTAGCAAAATATATTGTTGATAAAAAATATTCAGAAGGTTTAGTTCATGTACCATATGGGATGGTTAGATTAAAAACTGGAAAAATGTCTACAAGGGAAGGAACTGTCATATATCTTCAGGATTTAATAGAAGATGCAATAAAGAAAGCAAGAGGAATAATTGATAGTAAAAATGTAGAGGTGGAGGATAAAGAGCTACTCGCTAAACAGGTTGGAATAGGTGCTCTAGTTTTTAACGACTTAAAACACTATAAAATAAAAGATGTTGTATTTGATTTAGATGAAGTTTTAAGATTTGATGGTGAGACTGGACCATATGTACAGTATACATATGTTAGAATATGTAGTATATTAAAAAAAGCAGGTATAAAAGTTGATGATATAAAAAGTATAAATTATGAGTATAATGAGTCAGAACTTGAACTTATAAAGCTTTTAGATAGATTTGAAGAAATAGTCAGATCAGCAGCTGAAAATTATGAGCCATCTATTCTTACTAGATATATAATAGATGTAGCAAGCTCTTTTTCTACATTCTATAACAATAATACAGTTTTATCAGATGATGAAAATGTAAAAAATGCAAGAATAAAACTTGTATACTCTGTGGGAGTAGTTATAAAAAAAGGTTTAAATATACTTGGAATAGAAACTCCAGAGAAAATGTAAAAATAAAATACCCTCTTAGCAGTAAGCTAAGTGGGTATTTTAAAATAGACCTAAGAAAATTAAAACTTCATCATCAGGCTCTGTATATGGAAGTAACATTGAACTTTGACACATTGAAATAGGCCTAATATTTGTATGACAAATGAAGTTTATAAAAATTTGAGTATAAAATTCTGCTATAAAGTCTTTATTAGAAAATTTCTTCTTGTTAAGTATAAAGCCTGGTTCTCCAATTAAATTCCATGACGAGTCACTTTCTTTACAGTATGTAGAATTATAAAGTGTTACAGTGTCTAGTTTGTCAAAATCAATAATTGGAACATTAAACTCATTTAGGTCACCAGATATGTTATCTATAACATCTTCATTATATGTTATAAGTGCAGCAGATTTATCATCAGTAAGTTTTAAGATAAAGTGTCCTTTTTTAAAACGCAAAGCTATATTCATCATATATTTGCCCACTTTATTTGCACTTTTATATCCATGAGTATATTTAAGACTTTCTTCAAAGCTTGGAATTTTAAACTGTATTGATTTTGGAATGTTCATATTCATTAATTCCTTTCATTAGCATTAATTATATATATTAAGTTATATTAATTTTACGTATATTATACCAAAGAATGAGTAGTATTTCAATATATTAAGCACTAATTTCGACAAAAATTTACATAACTTGACTACTATATAAAATTATGATATAATATACATGTAAATTTCCCAAAATAAATCTTTTAATTAAAGGAGAATTTTAAAATGAAAGAAAAGAATGAAGTAAAAGCAACTGGTTTCAATAAGCGGACTGAACTGTACAATGCAGCCGTTGAAAAGAGTTATGCAGCGTGGATTAAAAGTATAGAGGATACTCTTAATAACGCTGAAGGTCAAGTAACCTTTAATAAGAGGCCACTCATAGGAGTGCTTATAAAGCTTATAGAGGATGGCTTTGATGTCTCAGTAATGAAATCAGAAAAAGGAAAGTATGAGGTAATCGTTGATTGCGAAAATAATAAGGAGCATGGATTGGGCAGACTTAGTATACTTGGTGACAAAGAGTTTGCAGCAAAGTGTGCAGAGTTTGGTCTTATAAATAGCTATACGCCAGTAGAAAAAGAAACTGATAGCACACCAAATGATTAAACACATATGTTATCAATAGGAGGAACAATATGAAGCGAATAATTCTTGTTTTTTTTATTATCATTTCAGTATTGGTGATGTCTGCGTGTAGCTCGCAAGAATGTACATGTACATGTTGTAATAAAGAAAATATAGGTAGCACGGCTGGTGAAATCTATGGGTTAAATATTTCACAGGAAAATGAGATTATGAATGAAGAAACAGAAATCCAGGACAGCTGTGAAAATCCTATCGATGCTTCTCATTACCCTTATGTTGAATCACATTCTAAGGGGAGTGTGGGTAGTATCGCTATAACTACTTCTGAGCATGGAAATTTATATGATATTAACTACAATACCATATTTACAGGGCTTGTTGAATGGACAGGTAAGAAATGCCATTCTACAGCCGAGAAAGCTACAAAAAATCCAATTACTGTTACCAGCAGGGGACATGAGATTATTATTACGCTTACCTATGAAAACAATTCGGAAAGTTTTACATTAAATGCTGGTGATAGTAAGCTTCTATCAATTTCACATTCTAACTTTCCGTCAACGAAGGCTTACGCATATGTAATTGTTAAATAAAAAATAATAAAGAAGGATCATTTTTTAAAGGCGCCCTAGAATTTTCTAGGACGCCCTTTTCTTTTATAAATCCCTTAAAGTGTCAACAAAATTTTTAGCTTCACTTTCCAAACTTTCAAGTGTAGAATTATTAATTACAAAATCGTAGTTATAATTTTCAACACTTGCATCAGCGTAATTTGAAGTAATTGTATCATAGTTTTCTCTTCTTACTAAAAGAGTCTCTGCATTAAACTCTTTTGCAGCTCTTTCTATTCCTTCAGGTTCTCTTATGTGAATAAACATAATTTCATCATCTGAATTTTTAAAGTTCTCAAATGCTCCTTTTATACTGTTAAAAGGCATATCATTATATTCAGTTGTTAGCATTTTTAAATCATGTAAAAATTTTCTGTCTTTTTCAGTTTTAGTGCCAGTCCAACCAATATCCTTAGCAATTTCTTTTACTTTATCAACAGATGAAAAATTGTACACGTTTGCATACTTAGAAGCAAATTCAACAAAAGTATCTTTTCCGCTACCTCCAGTTCCATTTATTATTACAACCTTTTTTGTCATAATCTACCCTCCTTTATATAATTTATTTACATATATTAAAATTTTAATATAAATTTAATATAGTAGTTATGGTGCCGAAAGTGGGACTTGAACCCACACGATATTGCTATCACTGGATTTTGAGTCCAGCGCGTCTGCCAATTCCACCATTTCGGCAAGTATAAACTACGGTAAGATTATACACAACTTGATTAAAAAAATCAATAGCAAAACATAAAAAAACAAAAGGTTTCCCTCTTGTTTTTGATATCTAGCACTCTTTGTCATTTACATCATCTAAAATAGGCATTACATCTTTTTCTTCCTTAGAAAGATTTTCTTCTAGTACCTTTTTAAAATGAGGATATCCATAAACTTTGTTATAATAATTAGGATAAATGTTAAGTTTAGCAAGAACTATTTTCCCTGTTATAACAGGACTATCATTAGTTATGTTTGTTACATCATACATTGAGCCATGAATACTTTCTTCGTTCATTCCAAGAAAAAAATCTTCAAAAGAAAAATTTACAAAATCTATTTTTAATAATTTAGCTACATTTCTAGCTTCACTTTCTGTGAACATAAAAATCACCTCTAACAAAATATATGATAATAAAAATTAAATATGATAAGGATTATATATTTATAAATATTTTTGTATATATTTGGAAAGTTTAGTAAAAAATAACTTTAGGTGAATTTAAATGAAAATAAGGCATGAATTTAGAGTTTTTGATAATGAGATAGTTCCGTATATATATGTAGATCTTGATGATAAATATGAATTTGGAAAGGATTTTTTTAGCAAAGATGGTGAAAATTCTTTTACATATAAACTAAAAAAATATATAGATACATTTTTAAGTAAAACAGGTTCAGGAAAAGCTATGTTAATTGTAAATGGAATGGTAGTAGGTAGTATGAGTCTAGCACTTTTTTTAGGACTATATAACAAAAAGTTATCAGAGGAAACGTGTGATGTTTTAAGTGATAGTAATGTAGTAGTGTCTGAAGTGCAAGAGAAAAAAAAAGACGAAGATTTGGAAATATTAACTAAGTTGAACGTTAGTGATTTAGCAAGTGAAAATAAAGATGAGAAAGAAAGCACTGAAAATAAAAATAAAAATGTAGATATAAGTAAAAATGAAAGTGCAAGTGCAAACATTAAGACATCTAATACTAATTCTAATGATAATAAAACAGTAAATTCTAGCGCGTCACAGAAGCCATCTACTTCAGCTACAACACAGGCGCCAGCGCCAGCACCAACACCAGCGCCAACCCCTACGCCTGAACCTGAGCCAGCTCCTGCACCTGAACCAGTATACACAGGAGTAATGGTAACGTTAAATAATAATGGAGTAATAAGTAACTTAAAGTTAGAAGATTATATTGTAGGTGTCGTTGCAGCAGAAATGCCAGCATCATTTAATAGTGAGGCATTAAAAGCACAAGCAGTAGCAGCAAGGACATATACAATGAAAAAGGTATCAGCTGGAAAAACACTTGTAAATTCTACTAATGACCAAGTATATAAAACAGAAACTCAGCTAAGAAATGACTGGGGAGCCTCTTTTGATTATTATTATAACAGGGTAAAAAGTGCAGTAGATGCAACTTCAGGAATGGTTATGATGTATGGCGGAAATTATATAGATGCTCTTTATCACTCTATAAGTAGTGGTAAGACAGAACTACCAAAATATATTTGGAATTCTACTTATCCATATTTAGTAAGTGTAGATAGTTCATGGGATAAAAATGTAAAGAATTATTCTGTAACAAAAAGTTTTTCATATGGTGATGTTTCTTCTAAATTGGGTATAGGAGTAAATGCAGAAACAAATATAGAGGTATTATCACTTACTGAAAGTGATAGAGTAGATAAGATAAAAATAGGAGAAAGTATATTCACAGGTGTTCAGATAAGGACAAAACTTGGTCTTAGAAGCACAGATTTTGATATTGTAAAAACTGATTCAGGTCTTAATATAACTACAAGAGGATACGGACATGGCGTGGGAATGAGTCAGTATGGTGCAAATGAGATGGCAAAACAGGGATACAGTTTTGATTCAATTTTAACACATTATTATACAAATATTTATTTTTCGTATGTTAATTAATTTTAGGAGCAAGTATTATGGAAGATGTTGATAAAAATAAAATTATAAATTATATAAAAAGTAAAACTAGAAATAGTGAAGAAATATCATATAGGGAAGTAAAAGTTAATGATATATGTGTAGAACTTGTATATGTACAAAGCGTTGTTGATTCAAAGGATTTATCTGAGTTTGTTATAAAGAGTATAGCAAATTATACGTTTGAAAATGAGATTGAAGATGATGTAAAAGAAGAAAGTAAAGAATCTGTAAAAATAACAAGATATAATTTAAAGAAAAATAAAGAAGTTAAATTTAAGGAGTTATTTGAAAAGAAATTATATGCACCCTCAGTAAAAAGTGTAGATTTAAAAAAAGATGATATTTTTTACTATCTATATTCAGGTTTTGTACTTTTTATATCAAGCGAAGAATTTCTAGCAATTGAACTTAAGAAAAACTTAAATAGAGCAATAGCCGAACCTACAACAGAAGGTACTATAAAAGGTCCAAAAGACGCATTTGTTGAAAATTACGTTACTAACTTAGGTCTTATTAGAAAAAGATTAAAAACTGAAAAGTTAGTAATAGACGAGACTCAGCTAGGCAGAAGAACAAAAACTCAAATAGGAATACTATATATATCTGATATAGCAAAAAAGAAGCATGTAGAAGAAATAAAGAAAAAATTAGATGCAGTAGATATTGATGGTATTTTAGATAGTAATAATATAAGAGAAATAATAATAGCAGGGGGAAATACTACTGATTTTCCAACTATTTTAAGTACAGAAAGACCGGATTTAGTATCATACTATTTAATGCAAGGAAGAATAGCAATAGTTGTTGATAATACACCTTTTGTAATTATACTTCCATCTTTTCTAGTTGACCATTTTAAGAATATAGAAGATTATTATCAAAAGAGTAATACTGCATTTTTTATGAGGATAATAAGGATTATAGCATTTGTTATTACTCTAATTACTCCTGCTGTATATCTTGCACTTACTACATTTAATCATGAAGCACTTCCAACAGAGCTTTTAGTATCCTTTGCAATACAAAGAAGTGGTGTTCCATTTCCAGCTATTTTGGAAGCAGTAGTTATGATAATTTCTTTTGAATTTTTAAGAGAGGGAGATAGTAGAGTTGCAAGTACAATGGGTAGCACACTTTCTATAGTAGGTGCTCTTGTTATTGGAGATGCAGCGGTATCTGCTGGAATAGTTTCACCAATAATGATTATAGTAATCGCTATGACAAAAATTACAGGACTGTTATTCCAAGATATAAACTTTGCAAATGCTATAAGAAATTGGAGAATAATATTTTTATTCTTCTCATCAATAGCAGGACTCTTTGGTTTCTTTGTAGCTTTAATAATGTTTATTGTTAAAGTTTGTAGCATTAATATTTTGGATACATCATATGTATATCCTTTTGCACCTGCTGATATAGAAGAATTAGAAAATGACACTATAGTAAGGAAAAATATAACAAAGCTTAAAAATAGAAAAAGTATACTTACTTCCAATATTACTAAATTAAGAATGAAAAAGGGAGAAAACTAATATGAAGTGGAGAATATTATTGATATTAATATTACTAATTTTTACTGGCGGTATAGCTAATTATAAAGAATTAAATGAACTTGCAATTGTTTCTAGTATAGGTATAGATAAGACAGATGATGGAACATATAAAGTTTCAGTTCAAGTAATGAATTCTAAGAAAAATGGCTCTGGTACCGAGGCAGCAAGTAGTCAGTCACAGATAACAGTTTATACAAATGAGGATAAAACAATTCAAGGAGCTTTAAGGTCGGTTATAAACGAATCACCAAAAAAACTACATTTAGCACATTTAAAGCTGGTGATTTTATCAGAAGAGGTAGCAAGAGATGGTCTTGAAGAGCCATTAGATTTTTTTATGAGAAATACAGATGTAAACTATGAAATTGTACTTTTAATAGCTAAAGAAGGCTCATCACCTTTTGATATTATAAGCACGCTAACACCCGTTGAAATGAATCCATCAACTAATATTTTTGATAGTTTAGAGGCTACATTTAGATATGAAGGAACAGCTACGCAAAATACTTTGTATAAAACGGTGGATAAAATAATGAAAGAGTATGACAGTAATTTAATATCTTCTGTAGAACTAATTGGGAATAAAGAAGAAGGAAAAAGTTTAGAAAATATAGAAGATTCGGTATCTGAAACAAAAGTTATTATTTCTAATGCAGCATATTTTAAAGATGGTAAGCTTATGGGATATATTACAAAAGATGAAACTAAAGTTTATAACATGATATCTAATGATTTAAAAAATGCAATTATACAGACTAAAATAGATGATATTGACTTAGCATTTCAAATATTAGAAAGTAAAGCTAAAACAGATGTGTCTATGGAAGACGGTTCATTTAAAGTAAAACTCGCAGTCGATATAACAGCTAATCTTACAGAAGTAAAAGGCAAATATAATATAAAAAATGAGGATGATTTGAAAAAACTAGAGGATGCTTTAGAAAAAGAAATAAAAGCTATGGTAGTTAGCTATCTTAATAATTTAAAGGAAGAATATAAAGTGGATATTAGTGGTTTTGGAGATATGTTTTATAAAAAATATGGAAATAAATTTAAAGAAAAAAGTCAAAATTATTTAAGTAAAATTGATTTTAGTATAAAGGTAGAGACATCTCTTAAAAATGAAGGGAGCGTGCTTAGTCAGTGGTAAATAATGTTGAAGAAAAAGTATATCCATCAAGTGCTTCAAGTTTAGTTTTCTTTTTATGCCAAGGGTGTTTCTTAGGAATTGCCACAAGTAATATTTTTAGAGAAGCAAAAACAAGCACACCACTTGCCGTAATTATAGGAATAATTGTTAGTATAATTCCTTTACTTTTAATAATGTACATATTAAAAAATACAAAAGGTGAAGGGATAGTAGATACAATAAATATAATTTTTGGAAATAACGTAGGTAAGATTATAAATTTTATAATAAGTATAGTTTGTGGATTTATTGCGAGTTTCATTTTATATAATTTCATAAGCTTCATAGATGTTGAGTATATGCCTGAAACATCGAAGATATTTATAGCATGCTTTCTTTTTATAATGTTTTCTTATATATTATCAAAAGGTATAGTTAGCATATGTAAATCATCTCAAATATTATTTTATATAAATATCGTACCTATTGCTTTAACTATTATAGGTATAACATCAAATGTTGATTTTAGTAATTTATTTCCAATATTTGAAGGAGGAACAGCTGGAATTTTAAAGGGCTCATTAATATATGCAGTTTTTGCAGCATTTCCTATTTTCCTTGTAACATTAGTTGGAAAATCTATAGTTACAGATGAGAAAAAATATAAAAAATCAATAATAATATACTATATAATAGGTTGTTTAAATATACTACTGTTAACAGTACTTGCGCTACTTTCTTTAGGAATAAATATTATATCTTTAATAAAATATCCTGAATATAATCTTTTAACACAGATTAAAATTTTTTACATATTTGAGAGAGTGCAAAATATATTTGCTATTCAATTTTGTTTTAATATTATAATTACTTCTTTAATGTGTATGATGTATATATTAAAAACTTTTGAGAAAACTTTTAATAAAGAAAAAGTGACAAAGATATCTAGTATAGTTATTCCGCTAATTATATGCATAGCATCTCTTAAGATATTCCCTAATGTAACGGTTGCAAATACCTTTTATATGAATATCTTTCCATATTTGCTGAGCGCTGTAATTGGAAGTTTTGTACTTATAATATTTTTTAGAATATTATACCTTAAAATGAAGAAAAAGTATTGAAAATATAATAAAATGTGGTATAATTATTCACATAAATATTTGATATCCTAAAAAATTTTAAAAGGAGCTTTAAAATGAAGGAAAAAATTAAATACTCTAAACTTTCACTTTTTGATGTGTATAATGCACTGCTTACAGGAGAAATAAGGAGATTTCCAAGTAACTATATAGATAAGGAGAAGGCAAAAGAGCTTATAAGATATAATATTTTTAAGAAGTTTACTATATCTGAAAACTATATGGAAAATAAAGATGAAAAAGAAAGATTAAAAAAAGAACTCTTAAGTTTAGATTGGAAAAGTTTTTTACAGAGTGTAAAACTTGGAACAGTTTTTTGTATGTTTAATAATGTTCCATTTAAAGTGATAGACTATTGCTTTAGTGAGCTTGATATTTATCACTTTGAGCTTCCAAGAGTAAGCTCTGGATACTGGGATGAAGAAAATAATAGACTTGATGCTTTACTTTGGATAGCCAAAAGAGAAAACATTGACCTAGAAAATTTAGAGGATGTAAACAAAAGACTACTAAAGTCTCCAAGCTATAAGCTTATAAGTCGTAAAGGTGCTATTTTTAGAGAGGAAGGCGGAGTATTTAAATTCTTAGATTTATATTACAAAGGTCGGTATAAATCATGGCAGCTTCCTAGCAAAGACTATAAATGGACTTTAAAAAAAGGGATAGAAGCTACCAAGTGGCTTATTGATGAAGTCTTAGGTTGGTCCAAACAAGATGTATGTGAAAAAATATCTGTAAAGGTATTTCGTGACAATGATTTGGATTCTATGCTTCATAGAGTGTTTAATCACTCACCACTGCTTGCACTCCAAACTACATATCCTGAGCTTAATTACCGAAAAGAAGATATTAAATCTTATTCTATTAACAGATTTAAAAAAGATTAATTACAAAACTCACTATTTTAAGTGTTCTTAAGATAGTGAGCTATTTTTTGATATTATACATTTTTTATGATATAATTACTGTATGATAAGTAAATTAGAAAAAGAAAAAATTCTTAAAAATTATACAAAAAAGGAAGATAGAATACTTGCATCTAAGGTTATAGATGATGTAAATAAATTTGAAATGAAAAATGTAACTATTCATACTGATTTTTTAAGTATTTATGAAAAGGAAATTGTAATAAATGTTTTGAATGCTTTATCAGTTAATTATATAGTTTTTTGTGAGCTAGAATATATAGAAAGATTTGTTATATTTTTAGTTCCTGATTATATAGAAGAAAATAGTATTTTTGATGAATACATAGCGTGTATAAAAATTAAGCCAGTATCAAGTCAAATAGTTTTAGAACACAAAAATTATATGGGTGCAATATATTCTACTCGGAATAGATAGAAAAATGATAGGTGATATAATTTTAGATAATAATGCATGCTATGTATTTATATTAAAAGAGATAGAAAAATATATAATAAATAATTTAACGTATGTTGGTAAAAATGAGGTACAACTTGAAAAAATTAGCATTAAATCAGATGAAATAAAAAATATTAGTGTAAAGTACAAGGATGTAAATATTATAGTCCCTTCATTAAGGGCTGATGCTGTTATTTCATCACTATATAATTTAAGCAGAAATGAAGTTAAAAATAAAATAGAGGCAGGAGATCTTGTTATAAACTCTAGAGAAATGTATTTTGTGAGTGAGATTTTAAGACCAAATGATATAGTGTCTGTTAGAAAATGTGGTAAATTTAAAGTTCGGAGAAATAACAAAAGTATCTAGAAGTGGCAAGTTATTTTTAGGCATAAAAAAGTATATGTAGCTTAAATTATTAGATTATATGTAATCTTGACATATGAAAAAATATAATATATAATCTAGTTATATTTAGGGGGAATTTAATATGAAAAATATTTTAATAACAGGTGGAGCTGGATTTATAGGTTCAAACTTTGTTAATATGATGATAGAAAAATATGGAGATAAATACACATATGTAGTATATGACAAACTTACATATGCAGCAAATATGGAAAATTTAAAACCGTCAGAAGGAAAGTATATATTTGTTAAGGGTGATATATGCGATTTAGATTTTGTATATGAAACATTAGAAAAATATAATATAGATGCAGTAGTTCATTTTGCTGCTGAATCACATGTTGATAATAGTATAAAAAGACCACTTACTTTTACAGAAAATAATGTACTTGGAACACATAGTCTAATAGAGGCATGTAAAAGATATTGGGGAGAAGGCTCTCCAAATAGATTTGTACACGTTTCAACAGATGAAGTATATGGCACTTTAAAAGATGGAGATAACATGTTTGTTGAGACTCTCCCTCTTATGCCAAATAGTCCATACTCTGCATCTAAAGCTGGATCAGACTTGGTAGTTAGATCATACGGCGAAACATTTAATATGAATGTTTGCATAACTAGATGCTCAAACAACTATGGACCAAACCAGCATGAAGAAAAGTTAATACCACTTATGATAAAGAAAGCTAAAAATAACGAAAAACTTCCAGTATATGGTACAGGTGCAAATATAAGAGATTGGCTTTTTGTAAAAGACCATTGTATAGCAATAGATACAGTCCTTCATAATGGTAAAAAAGGTGAAGTATATAATGTTGGTGGAAATAACGAAAAAACAAACTTAGAAATAGTAAAATTAATACTAAAAACTTTAGGTAAATCTGAAGATTTAATATCATTTGTTGAAGATAGAAAAGGACATGATTATAGATATGCAATAGATTCTTCCAAGATAAAAAGAGAGCTTGGATGGGAGCCATCTGTAACTGTTGAGGAAGGCTTAGCCTATACTATAAATTGGTATAAAGATAAAGAATATTAATGAAATTCTGTATAAGAATGCAGCTAGAACATCTATTCTCTGCATTCTTATATGATTTTTATCAAAAAAATTATATATAAATATGTGTGAAAAGTATTAAAAAGATAAATATAACTTAAAAATATATTAAAAGTTGATATTTTCACTTTTTAATGATATAATTTCGTATATGTTTAGTAAGCTTATAAATTACAAATATAATTTAATTGGAAAAATTTAAATGTTAAGCTTTATACAAACAAAAAGGAGAAAAATTAACGATGGAGTTTATTAAAACTTTAATTAAAAATAGGAGACTCACATTCCAACTTGGAAAAAATGATTTTAAAAATAGATTTGCGTCTACAAGTTTTGGCGCTATATGGGGATTTATACAACCATTTATTTTTATGATGACATATGTAATAGTATTTCAGTTCATATTAAAATCAAATGCTTCAGGCGACTTCCCATATATAGTTTGGTATCTTCCAGGTATGGCAATGTGGATGTTTCTAAATGATGCAATTTTAAATGCTACAAATTCAATTAGAACTTATAGCTATTTGGTAAAAAAAGTAGTATTTCCGGTTGATATTATACCTGTTATATCACTTACATCATCAAGTATAGTAGGTATGTTTCTAATTGCAATTTCAGCTATCGTATGCTTAATATTTGGATATATTCCTAATATTTTAATGCTTATATATTATATAATAGCAGCATATTTGCTTATAATAGCATTTACTAGATTTACATCAGCTGTAACAGCACTTGTTGCAGATTTTGGACAATTCTTTTCAATATTTATGCAGCTTATGTTTTGGCTTTCACCAATCATGTGGAATATATCAATGCTTGCTAGTCATACCATTCTTATGAAAGTAGTAAAGGCTATGCCATTTTCGTATTTAATTACTGGATTTAGACAGGCATTTACCCATGAACCAAATTTAATGTTTGAATCTTTTGGATTATATACAGCTATATTTTGGCTACTTGTAATACTTCTATTTATTTGGGGAAATTATATATTTAAGAAAAATAAAAAAGATTTTGCAGATGTGCTATAGAAGGGGAAAAACAATATGGATCAAAGAGAAAAAATAGATATATTAATGGCAACGTATAACGGAGAAAAATATGTAAAAGAGCAAGTTTTATCTATTTTAAATCAAACTTACACAAACTTTAGATTAATAATATCAGATGATAACTCTGAAGATAATACACTTAATATACTAGAGGAGCTAAAAGAAAAAGATAAAAGAATTGAAATATATACACATGATAAAAATTTAGGAGTAAGTAAAAATTTCGAATTCTTGCTAAGAAAAGTTATAAGTAAATACTATATGTTTGCAGACCAAGACGATGTTTGGTATGATGACAAAATTGAAAAGACATATGTTAAAATGATATGTGATTCTTATGGCTTAGTATGCACAGACTTAAATTTGGTAGATGAAAATTTAAATAGTTTGGGTGATACATTTAATCACCATATGAAAAAGTTATATAAGCTTAGAAGATATGATGATTACAGGATGGTAATGCTATATAATGTAGTAACTGGCTGCACTATAATGTCAAAGAAAGAGTATATAAGATATGTACTTCCATTTCCAGAAAATAAGAATATTTTGCATGACCACTGGATACCTTTAGTCATATCACAAAGAGCAAAAATTGGTTATTTAAATGAACCAACAATGAATTATAGACAGCATGGAAATAACCAGGTTGGAACAAAAAAATATACAGATAGATTTAGTAATTTTGAAGAGGTAAGAGATTATTTAATAGATTTAAAAATATCTATTTTTACAACTTATTTAGATAGAAAATATTGCTTTACAGATGAATTTAATAAAATATCAGAAGAAGCACTAAACTATTTTAAGTATGTAAAAAATGTTAAATACATTAATTTTAAATATTTAGGTACATTTTATAAATTATATAAATACGATACAAAATTCTACTTTCTTTGGAATTATATCTTAATGAACGTGCCTTGTATAGCATCTTTAGGATATAGGATAAAAAATTATTTTAAGAATAAAAGGTGATGAATTTAGAATATGAACGAAAATTTAAAAAGTAGTGCAGTTATAGAAATATCTAATTTAACTAAAGAGTATAAGATGTTTGCAAGAAAAAAAGATAGATTACTTGAAACAATTTTTCCATTTTATAAAAAGCACTCAACATTTAAAGCAATGGATAATTTAAATTTAAGTATTAATAAAGGTGAAGTTTTAGGTATACTTGGAAAAAACGGTGCTGGTAAATCTACTCTTTTAAAAATGATAACAGGAGTTGTAACTCAGACTTCAGGTGATATAAAAGTAAATGGTAAGATAAGCTCACTTTTAGAACTTGGAACAGCATTTAATATGGATTTAACTGGTGAAGAAAACATATATCAGCATGGGCAAATAATGGGGCTTTCAATGGATGAAATAGAGGCAAAAAAACATGAAATAATAGATTTTGCAGACATTGGAACTCATTTATATCAGCCAGTCAAAACATATTCATCAGGAATGTTTGCACGTCTTGCTTTTGCATGTGCAATAAATGTTGACCCAGATATACTTATAGTTGATGAAGTTTTATCAGTTGGAGATATGGCATTCCAGCTAAAATGCTTTAAAAAATTTGAAGAATTTAAAGAAAAAGGAAGAACCATACTTTTCGTAACTCATGGTATTGGTGAAGTGTTAAAAAATTGTACAAGAACTATAATTCTAAAAGAAGGAAAAAAAGTTTTTGATGGTGATGTAAAAGAGGGCGTAGAAAAATACAAAAAGATGATTGCAAAAGTAGATGAAAAAGAAGTAACTTTCGAAAAATCAACTGATCCTTTAAAAGAAAATGAGATAAGTGATAGCTTAGGTACATGGAAAGAACATTTTACAGAAAATACTAATGTTATAAACTACGGTAATGGAAAAGCTGAAGTTATTGATTACGGTATATTTAATGAACAGCTTAAATACAAAGAAATAATAAATAATGATGAAACAGTAATTTTAAAGTCTAAGATAAAATTTAATGAAGATGTAAAAGATCCAATATTTACTATGACTGTTAAGGATTTTAAAGGAATAGAAATGTGCGGGACAAACACTTTAATTACAAATCAGCTAACAGGTAGTTTTAAAAAAGGTGAAGTAGTAGAAGTTAGCTTTAAACAGATATTAAGACTTTCACCTGGAAAATATACTTTATCTTTTAGCTGCACAAGATTTAATTCAAATGGTGAACTGGAAGTGTTAAATAGAAAATATGATGCCTTGTTAATTGAGATATTATCAAATGTTGATGTAGTGGGATTAGTTAGAATAGATTCTGATATATCATATAAAAAGGTATAATTTAAGGAGATAAAAATGAAATTAAATTTAGACTTCTATAAAGAAGATATTTGTCTTTATGATGATAATTGTTATAGTAAAAATATAACTGAAATAGAAAGTATTATAACAAATGAGAAATCATCAAATTATGACCAAAGCTTAGGTCAAAATACTTCTGTGTATACCTTTAATACCTTAAGTAAGATAAGAAGAAACGTGCTTGATTGGACAGCGCTAGATAAAAACGCTAGTTTTTTAGAGATAGGTACAGAGTTTGGAGTTATAACTGAAATGCTATGTGAAAAGCTAAAAAAAGTAACTTCTATATCTTTTTCTAAGAAAGAAGCTAGTATAATAAAGGAAAAATTAGAAAAGTATGATAATTTAGAGATAATAGTTGGAAGCCTAGATGATATAAAGCTAAACGAAAAGTATGACTATATATCTTTAATTGGATGCGCTGAAGTAGTAAAGAAGTTTTTCAAGCGGTAATTTAGAAGATATGCTAAAATATCTTAAAACTTTTCTAAAAGATGACGGTATAATTTTTCTTGCTATTAATAACAAACTAAGTATAAAGTATATGTCAGGCGCTATAAGCGAGTATTCAGGTGAAAAACTATATAGTAAAAATGAGCTTGAAACTATTTTATCTAAGTGTCAGTTTAGAAAATATGATTTTTATTATCCTCTGCCTGATTATAAAATAACAAACGTGATATACTCAGATAAATATATTCCATCATATAACGACAGTAAACTGATGTATAATCTAAATTATATAGAAAATAGCCTAGTTTCTGCAAATGAGCTTGAAAGTATAAAGATGATAACTAAAAATGGAATGTTTGATAAATTCACAAACTCATTTTTTGTGATAATTAAAAATTCTGATATAAGTACTTCAAATGATGAAGTAAAATTTATAAGCTATAACAATATGAGAAAAGATGAGTATAGAATTATAACAAAAATACTAGATGGAAAGGTGGAAAAGGTGCACCAAACAGAGAGTGCAAAACAGCATATAGAGACTATAAAAAGTAATATAGAAAATCTTTCAAATTTTGGCTTTGAAATGCTTGATGAATATATAGATGGTAAAATACATAGTAAATTTTGCAAATTTAGAAGCTTTAGTAGAATTTTACTTGATATGTATAGGAATTTTTCAAAGGAAGAGGTACTTGACAAAATAAAATATTGGTATGAATCTGTAGTAAAAAGATTACCTCTTATATCTAAAGAGGAAGCAAAAGAAAATAATATATTTTCAGAAGTTGGAATAGATGTTAAAGATGAAGTACTAGACAGTTTAAATTTTACTAAATATGGATATTTTGACTTGGTATTTGAAAACTCATTTGTGGATGAGGAAAATAATAAATTATTTTTCTATGACCAAGAGTGGATTTTAGAAAATATTCCTCTAGAATTTATAATGTATAGAGCTATAAATAATATATATTTATATGATTTTGGTATTGAAAAAATAATTCCAAAAGATGAAGTATTAAAATTTTTAGGTGTCTTTGGCTATGAAGACATATTTGAAGAACTTGAGATATATATACAGTTTAAAGTATTAGATAAAAAGAGAGTTACATCATATTCTAAATCATATGAATCTAAAATTAACATAAATGAAGTAAACGGTAAAAATGAGTTATTAAATAGACTAGAAAATGAAAAGAAAGAGAAAGAAAATGAAAATAACACTTTAAAAGAAAAAATAGATTCTTTAGAAAAAGAGCTAGAGAAAATAAAAAATTCAAAAGCATATAAATTTGTAAGGATGTTTAAAAAGTAGGTGGATTAAAAAGTTGAGCGTTATAAAAAGAAGTGTAAGATATGTAAAAAATAATGGGCTAAAAAAAGGGCTGATTAGGCTTTTTGAGAAAATGACAGAGGCAAAATCTAAAAAGGATAGATACAAAAAAGAGCAGGAAAGCTATTTAGAGTGGATTAAAAATAATGAGCCTGATGAAAGTGAACTTAGTAGTCAAAGAAATTACAAGTTTGAGTATAGTCCTAAAATAAGTGTAATAGTACCTATGTATAATACTAAAGAAAGATATTTTAGAGAGCTTGTAGAAAGTCTTGAGGCTCAAACTTATTCTAATTTTGAACTTTGCCTAGCTGATGGAAGTGATGAAAAAGCTTCATTTATAGATGAAGTAATATCAAGTGACAGTAGAATAAAGTATAAACTATTAGAAGAAAATAAATTAATTGCTGGAAATACGAATGAAGGAATAAAAATGGCAACAGGTGAGTATATAGCGCTTCTAGATCATGATGATATTTTGCCACCATTTTCACTTTATGAAGTAGTAAAAGCTATTAATGAAAATAGAGATGCTGACTTTTTATACAGCGATGAAGATAAGCTTATGGAATATAAAGATAAAAGAATGGGGCCACATTTTAAATCAGATTTTGCAATAGATACATTTAGAAGTTATAACTACATATGTCATTTTAGTATATTTAAAAAAGAGCTTATGGATAAGCTAAGTGGCTTTAGCTTGGAATATAATGGAAGTCAAGATTATGATATATTTTTAAGAATGTCTGAAACCGCTAGAAAAATAGTACATATACCAAAAATACTTTACCATTGGAGAATAAATGAGGCTTCTGTTGCATCAAGCGCTTCTGCTAAACCTTATGCATATGTAGCAGCAAAAAAAGCAATCTTAGATAGCTTAAAAAGAAGGAATATAGATGCAGAAGTTATAGATTCTAGGATACTTGGACTTTATAGAGTAAAGTATAAGGTAAAAGGAAATCCAAAAGTATCTATAATAATTCCAAATAAAGACCACATATCTGATTTAAAGAAATGTATAAAATCAATATTAAAGTCAACATATACAAACTACGAAATAATAATTGTTGAAAATAACTCTGAAAAAGCATCAACATTTAAATACTATGAAAAACTTAAAAATATTGATAAAGTAAAAGTTATAGAATATAAAGAAAAAGGTTTTAATTATTCTAAAATAAATAACTTTGGAGTAAAAAATGCTAAAGGTGAGTATTTACTATTTTTAAATAATGATATAAAAATAATAACTAAGGATTTCTTAGAAACTATGCTTGGTGATGCTTGTAGAAGTGATATTGGAGCAGTAGGAGCAAAACTATTATATCCTGACGGGACTATTCAGCATGCAGGTGTAGTTTTGAACTTTACAGGTGTTGCAGGGCATGTAAATGCACATTTAAAAGGCTCTGATGAAGGATACATGGGAAGGACTATGATTCAGCAGAATTTTAATGCAGTAACAGCTGCCATGATGATGGTAAAAAAATCAGAATTTGAAGAAGTGGGAGCATTTGATGAAAGCTTAACAGTTGCATACAATGATATAGACCTTTGCCTTAAATTAAGAGAAAAAGGAAAACTTATTATGTATGAACCATATGTAGAAGCTTATCATTATGAATCAAAAACTAGGGGATATGAAGATAGCCCTGAAAAGAAAGAAAGATTAAGTAAAGAAGCAGAAATCTTAAAGTCTAAACATAAATCTTTCTTTGACATGCCTGATGAATATTTTAATATAAATTTTAGATGTGACAGACCAGATATGAGAGTAAGGAAAGATAAAGTTAAAGTGTAGAAGGAGAATAAAATGAAGCTTGATATAGTAATAGTTACATATAATTCAGAAAAATGGATGGAAAATTGTATATCATCTATCGAAAACTCTAAGGGCGTAAATATGGATGATATATATCTAAATATTATAGATAATGTTTCAAAAGATGGTACAATAAAACTTTTAAATTCATTAAAAGAAAAATCTAAAATAAAGGAATTTAATATAATTGAAACAGGTGAAAATTTAGGTTTTGGAAAAGCGAATAATGAAGCAGCTAAAAATGCGAAATCTGATTATATATTTTTCTTAAATCCAGATACTGTTTTAGATGAAAATGCTTTGTCTTATGCAATGAAAAGAATAGAAAATGCGGATGAAAATGTAGGAGTATGGGAATTTAGACAGTGGCCTTATGAACATCCAAAGATATATGATCCACTAACGCTTGAAACAAGCTGGGTATCAGGTGCTTGCTTTATAATAAAAAAAGATCTATTTAATAAAATAGGTGGATTTGATAAAAATATATTTATGTATGCAGAAGACGTAGATATTAGCTGGAAAGCAAGAATAGAAGGTTATAAACTAATATATATGCCAGACGCAATAGTTACTCATTATTGCTATAAATCAGCAGGTGAAATAAAGCCTACTCAGTATTACTACAGTTTAATAAATAATTTAAACCTAAGATTAAAGTATGGTAATTATAGGAAAATATGTAGATGGTATGTGGAATTTTTTAAGATTTTAAAAGGGTGTGAGGCGTTTAAAGGCTCAAGAAAAGGACTTATGAAGGCATATTTTAAAAATCTTAAATATACTAGGTATTACTCTTCTTGGAAACATAAAAAAGAAAATAGAGATTTTAAGGCTTGCTTTAAGCCAAATTTTTATATGTTTGACTATGAAGTATCAAGAGCAGGAGCATTTATAGAAAATTACAAATTGGAAGAAAATCCACTTGTATCTATAATTGTTAGAACATGCAAAAGACCTAACGTCTTAAGAGAAGCCTTAATATGTCTTAGAAATCAGACATATAAAAATATTGAAATAGTTGTAGTAGAAGATGGTGAAAATAAATCTGAAGAAATGATAAAAAATGAGTTTTCTGACTTGAATATAGTGTATAAAGCTTCTATGAAAAAAGTTGGAAGATGTGAAATTGGTAATATGGGACTTTCGCTTGCTAAAGGTGAGTATCTTAATTTCTTAGATGATGATGATCTATTTTATGCTGATCATGTTGAAACTCTTTTAAGAGAGCTTCTTAAAAATAAAGAATATAGCGTAGCGTATGGTCTTGCTTTTGAAACAAAAATAGTTGTTCAGTCGAAAGAGCCAGAGTATATATATGAACAAAAATCTTTAAATTTAGCAAACAATAGGAAGTTTAGTAGAATAGCACTTTTAACTTTAAATTTATTTCCAATACAAGCGGTTATGTTTAAAAGAGAAGTTTATGAAAAGTTTGGTGGATTTGACACTGAACTTGATAATCTAGAGGACTGGGAGCTTTGGGCAAGATATGCTACTGAGAATAAATTCTTGAAAGTAGAAAAAGTAACATCACTTTATAGAGTACCATATGTAATAGAGGACTATGGAAAGAGGCAAAAAGAGATAGATTCATATTACAAGAAAGCTCAGGAAAAGATATTAGCAAGAAATGTAAATATGTCTGCTAGGGATTTACTTGAAGAGTATAACAATTTAAGATAATTTTTAGGGAGAATATATGTTAAGTAAACTAAAACAAACATACCAAAATTTAGATAAAAAATATAATCTAAATAAATATGTACCAGTATTTCTTTACCTATTTTTTGGAGTAGTAACAACAGTAGTAAATATAATAAGTTATGCACTGCTTGCAAGAGTGCTAAAAATAGATTATGTTATAAGTAATATAGTAGCATGGATTTTATCGGTAGCTACAGCATTTATAACAAATAAAATCTACGTATTTAAAGATGGTGCAGAAACTAAAAAAGGAAAGTTAATCGAAGTATTAAAATTTATAATACTTAGAGCTTTCACATTATTAATAGATATGTTAATAATGTATATAGGAATCTCTATTATGCAT
>CAZXLZ010000003.1:0-40160 GCA_964642045.1 uncultured Clostridiaceae bacterium | reverse complement strand
TAAAATGGATAGCTACGAAAAATTTCTGAGATATTTTCATTTTAACGAAGATTAATAACTGATTAACTAAAGAAGAGTTTTCATTATTCAAATTGAAAGCTCTTTTAGTTTTTAAATTTACACTAACATTTTTATAATTACTTATTTAAATATAAATTTTATGTCAAAGTATATTAAATATGTTCGTTATATAAAAAGCTGAAATATATATGTCATTTTTTATTATAAATGTATAAAAGATTTTTATACCTTAAGCATTTAATTGTATTCTTTAACTATTCATGATATAATCTTCTCACTACTTTTATAATAACCAAATTTTAATACGTACTGGAGGTACCAAAATGAATAATTTTAATGAATCTGTAAAATCTAAGGAAGAATGTTTTTTTTGTAAAAGTATCAGTAAAAAAGACTTTACATTAGAAAATGAACTTGCAGTTGCAAGGTTTGATGATTTTCCTGTAAGCGATGGTCACTTAGAAATTATCCCCAAAAGACATGTAAAAGATTGGTGGGAAACTACTAAAGAAGAAAAAATTGCAATATTTGATTTGATGAATGAAGCTAAAAAAATGATTGATGAGAAGTATAAACCTGATGGATATAATATTGGAATGAATTTAGGAGAAAAAGCAGGTCAAAGTATTATGCATTTGCATGTACATTTAATACCAAGATATGATGGTGATGTGCCTAATCCTAGAGGCGGAGTAAGAGGAATTATTCCAAGTAAACAAAATTATTAAAAGGAGCTATTTATGGAAAGAATATATAATAAATTAGTAAGAGATAATATTCCAAGTATAATAAAACAAAACGGTGAAACACCCGTTACAAGAATACTTTCTGATGCAGATTATAAATTTGAATTAGAAAAAAAGCTAAATGAAGAATATCATGAGGTCCTAGATTCATCTGGAAAAGACAGACTTGAAGAACTTGCTGATATGATAGAAGTAATAAAATATTTAGCTAAACTGGAAAATTGTTGCTTAGATGATATTATTAATATTGCAGAAGAAAAAAGTAAAAAAAGAGGAGCTTTTGAAGAAAAAATATTTTTAGATAAAGTTATAGAAAATAAATAATATTTCTATACTCCTTACTCTTTACCAAAAAGCAAAATCCTGGAACTACTAAAGTCCCAGGATTTATTTTATGCTTAACTATCTTCCCCAACAATATTTGAAAATTCATTATGTATCTTACTATTAGTTCCTAATATAATTTGTTTTTCAAGTTTTGAAAAATCCAGTGGTTTATTTTGCTTATAACTAACTTTTCCCCCTGCTTCTTCTATTAATAAAGAGCCAACACAAATATCCCATAAATAACAATATAGTTCCATATGTGCTTCGGTTTTTCCTGAGGCAACATAGCAAAGAGAAATTACTGTTGAAAATAACTTTTCTACGTTGTACATCTTCTCCATTGCATCTTTATGAATTTTTGAAAACCATGTATTCATTTCAGGAAAACGGTTATTAAACCCAATAGTTGCCAAACACTTGCTTAAATCCGAAACTGATGAAACTTGCAATTTTTCACCATTGCAATAAGCACCTTTTTCTCGCTCACATACAAAAAGTTCATTTGTAGTTGGAATAAAAATTGCTCCTCCATCTGGTTTATTGTTTTTCATGTATCCAATACTAACACAGTAAAATGGAATACCTCTGGAAAAATTTGATGTACCATCAAGTGGATCTATAACCCAAGTATATTCAGAAGTGCTAGTTTTACAAACTCCACTTTCTTCTGCAATAATTGAATCATCTGAAAAAGTATTTTTTATTCCATTTACAATAATTTTCTCACTTGTTATATCAGCAATCGTTAAAACATCTTTTATTCCTTTTTCTTTAGTTTCCATATTACCACTTTGCTGTATTTTCTTAATAGCCTCTCCTGCCTCTTTAGCTAGTTTCATAGCAAGTCTTGTCCTATCACTTAAATCTATATTTTCCACTAAAATTCCTCCTAATTAATAATATAATTTTATTCTAATAATATAAAATATTTTTTATCTAGCAATAAAACTTTAATTCATCAGTATTATAATATTCTTATACCCATAACTTTCAAAAATACTAGGCAAGTTTTAATCCCCCTTCTTTAGAATACTTATAAAATAAGTCTGCACTATTTTCAACAATTTTTTTAAAAAACTCTATTTCTTCTTCAGTATAGTTTCCTTCCCAAACTTTGACAGTATAACTTGGTAATGTAATTCTAACAGAATCAAATCCCGTATCAGTAGGTCTTTCAAAATGCACATCAATACATTCTTCACCATTTTCTCCAGTATATATATCTGAAAATACTACTTCTGTATTATCTGAATATTTTACATATGGATACATCATAATAGTTCACACTCCTCATTAAATATTATAACATTGTTTATGTTATTTTACTACTACTTATTATATTTTTAATACTTAACATTTATGGAAATTATTATACTATGGAAAAAAATGTTTTCAATCTTACCTAATTATACTATAAAAATAATTATTATAACAACTATTGATATATCATATATTTTGTTGTACAATTATATAAATTTAAGGAGGAAATATTATGAAAAAGATTTTAATAATTTCAACAGGTGGAACAATATCACAAGAGCATACTACAGAAGGTATTGCTGTAAGTAATGAGAGAGCTTTTAAAGGTGATACTTTTGCAGACGTGCTAGATTCATTCAAAAACAAATTAAATATAGACGCTATTGATTCTATTACAATTATGAATAAAGATAGTTCAAATATGATTTCAAAAGATTGGGAAACAATTGCAAATTCAATTTATGATAACTATGATGCATATGATGCATTTATAGTTACTCATGGTACAAATACTATGGGATATGCTACAGCTGCTGTTTCATATGCGATTGGTAATTTAGGTAAACCTGTAATATTTACTGGTTCTCAAGTTTCTTATGGAATTCCAGGATCTGATTCTATCATGAATTTAGAAAATATATTAAGAGTTATAACAGAAAAAGATAACTTAGCTGGTGTATTCCTTATATTTGGAAGTAAGATTATTACTGGTACTAGAGTTAAAAAGAAAACTGAATTTGATTATGATGCATTTAAAACATTTGGAAGACTTCCAGATATAGGTTATATAGGAAATTCAATTGTACTTAATGATGCTTCATTAAATAGACATTTAAGTTACTTAGGTATTAAAAGTAAAGTAAAAAACGGATTAGATATGAAAAATTCATTTGATAATAATATTATGTCTTTAACAGAGTTTCCTGGGTTAAAGTCAGAATACATTATTAAACTTGCAGAAAGCGGCGTTAAAGGATTCATACTTCGTGCAACTGGTGCTGGCGACCCAAATGTAGCTCCTGCTAGCGCTGATTATCCTAACTTAAGAGAAGCATTTGCATATTTACAAGAACATAAAATACCAATTGTTGTAACGACTCAGGCACCTGATGGAGTATCAAGTATGGGTATAAATGAACCTGGAATTTTGGCAAAAGAGTTGGGTGCAATTCCTGCATGGGATATGAGTATGGAAACAATGGTAACAAAACTTTCTTGGCTTATAGCTTGTGGCTATAGTTATGAAGAAATACAGCAATTGATGATCACACCTTTTAGAGGAGAGATTGATATATAATAACCAAATTATATATAAAAAGTCAGCACTCACTTAATTAGTAGTGCTGATTTTTTATAAAATATGTTGAAATATTATATAAAATATGATATAATCATTCTACAAAGTGAAATATATTTTTTTGTAAACATACAAAAAAAGAATATTTTAACTAAAATTTGTTAAAAAACTACGGAGGATTTTTACTATGAATAAATCTAACAAAAATATTACAATGAAAGACCGGATTTTAAATTTTGTATTTAATACAAAAGGAGTAAATACTATTTTTAATATAGTACTAATATTATTTGCTTTAATTATTGTAGGTTATATCTTATCACATATTCTTGTTCTGCCTACTTCCTTTGAAATTATTATTTTAGTTTTAGCAATTATTGCTATGTTATTAATAATTGCACATAGATTTATGGATTCTATTAAATATTTTGGAATTAATGTAGCACGTAATAATAGCCTTTTTGATATTATGCTTGCTAGTCAAAAAGCTTGGGATTTGGCATTTTGGATAGTATTTTGTATATTTTTTAACTATTTATATACAAATAAACTTATTTTGATTGTATCCATTATCATTTATTTGGCATTTACAATCCTTATAACTCCTAAAATAGCAGCATTTTTTGAAAAGCGCTTAAAAATGTAATTTATTTATAGCCACACTAAAAAGTGTGGCTATTTTATTATATAAAATTATGTTGACTTTTTATGTAAAATATAGTATAATTACATTATGTCAAATGGTATATTCTTTGAGAAACATCTCGAAGAACTAAAAAAGGAGGATTTTCTATGGCAAGAATTTTAGCAACTGAAGGTGGGTACACCTTGCAAGAAACTGGCTTTCGGGACGAATTTATCATGTTCAGAGAAAGTTTGGCTCAAAAGATTAGCGATTCTGCAAAAGAAAAATCTATAAACCTCTTTAAAAAGTATCTCACGGAATCATGCGATAATGGACCTCCTGAGATAACCGAAGAAGATTTCTCATATGAGAAGTCATACGACGGTAAGTGCCTCATCATAAATATTCAAAATGATGAAAAAGGCAAATTCCTGAGAGAGCTTAGAAAAAAAATAAAAAAATAAAAATTAATAAGCATGCAAGTATACTCACTTGCATGCTATTTTTTATCTTTTCCTTCTTCTTCTTTTTACACTTTCTACTGTTTCTAACTCTTCTGCAAATGAATCATAAACTGATGTTATATGCTCATCTTGCAAGCTGCTATTATCTATACTATTATAATCAGTATTGTAACTAGCCTCTTCTACATCTTCGCATACAGATAAAATTTCATCTTCTTCTAATTCCTTTTGTTTTTCTTTCATAATTGCAGATATTATATTATCAAATTTATCATCAATCTTAATATCACTCTCATCGTCCGTATAATTAAAATCAAATTTATTATTTAAAGTTTCATAATCTTTATCTAATACTTCATCTTTTATTTCTTCTTTAATATAATTTGTGTTATTATTTTCATTTACACTTTCATTTATGTCAGGTTTACTTTCCATATCATAGTCATAACTATCTGAAGCCTCTATTATTTCTTCTTTATTACTTGAATAGTTATACTCATCCTCATAAAGATTATCTTCTACGCTGCTTTCAAATTCATTTTCCTCTTCTTCTTTTCTTGCAAAATTATTTTTTAGCTTGTCCGTAAAAGCAGATACTTTTTCTTTAACATTAGAAAAAATCTTATTTCTTATTTTATTTGAATTATCATCATCTAAGTCATCATCATCTTCAAGTTCGTAATCAAATTCTTTTTTATCTGGTACAAAATCACTAAATTTGCCACTAGACGAACTATCTTTTCTTTTAACGGCATCTAAAATGCTATAATCATCCTCTGGTTCATTTTCAATATTAAGTCTCTTTGATAGTATTCCTACTCTTTGATAGTAATTATTTTCCTCTGGCTTATTTTTATTTTCCATCTCATCTTCGGGGAAGAAATTCTCAAATCCTATTTTAGAGTTATCTGTCATCTTTTCATTTATTTTTTCTTGTACATCTCTTATTTGAAGAGTTTCATCTGTACTTACAAATCTTTTATCTTCGTCTGTTAATTGTATATTAAAGTTCGAAATATTGTTAAGTTCACTTTTCTTTGCTATTTTAGGTATAAGCATATCTTCCACTGCACTTTCATCACCTAAAGTATTTTTATTAATATCATCTGATATATCTGATAACTTTCTTGGAGATACATACCCACTTTTATTAAGCACATCATCAAATGTTATATCACAAACATCATTTGTTTTATCTTCTAATACATTTCTTGCTTGTTTTTCAAGAATATTTTTCAAAAGTGCTTCTTCATCTAAATCCTTATGTTCATCTATCAAACTAGCTACTGTTTTACTATTTATCATTATTTTTTTATCTGCTTTAGAATATTTGCTTAATATATTAAAATCAAATTCTCCATATTCTATATCATCAACATCATTACAAAACTGCATAACTTGCTGCATTGCATCAGAGCTGCTTAGTTTTTCATCATGCATTTTTTTATAGAATACATCCTCTAAAAGCATCTTAAGCCTAGGACTATAATGTCTATAATTAAAAAATATATTAAGATTAACTTTCTTTTCCATATATTTGCCACCTTTAAACTAAAATTCATCCTCTCATATATATTATCACAAATATTACTTAAGTGCAAGAAAATATTTATAACTATTTAAAATAAAAAGTTATTTTCTTTCATTGCTGTAATATTTAAAACAAGAGCTATTGCAATATAGTTAGCAAGTAAATTACTACCACCATAACTTACAAAAGGTAGTGGTACTCCAGTTATAGGTAAAACTCCAAACGTCATTCCAACATTTTGTATGAAGTGATAAAATATCATTCCGGCAACTCCTGCTATTATATATTTATGATATTTATCTTGGCAGTTATAAGAGGCTTTAAGAAGCCTTATAATTAGTACAGTAAAAAGCACAATTATGACAGCAGACATAACAAATCCCATTTCTTCTGAAAGTACAGAAAATATAAAATCTGAGGACTTAATAGGAAGATAGCCATATTGAGTTTGAGTTCCATTCAAGATTCCTGTTCCAAATATCATACCAGAACCAACTGCAAGTTTAGACTGTATTGCATTATATCCTGAATCTAAAGGATCTAAACTTGGATCTAAAAATACAAGAATTCTTTGTTTTTGAGTATCATTTAGCATAAAATTATATATAAGAGGAACACATAATGCTAAAATAAATATTATCAAAAAAATATATCTATATTTCATTCCACTTATAAACAGCATAAATGCAGTAATTACAACGAATGTAACTGCTGTTCCAAAGTCAGGTTGAAGTAGTATAAGTATCATTGGCAAAGAAAATAATAGTCCTATTTTCATCCATTTTTGAGTACTATCAGCTCTTGATAAATTTTGTGATTTATATTTACTAAGCACCTTTGAAAGGCATAAAATGTAACCTATTTTCATTATTTCAGATGGCTGAATAAATACTTTATTTGCAATATTAAACCAGCTAGTTGCTCCCATTATTTTATCAGTAAAAAGAACAGCTACAAGTAAAATAAGTCCTACTGAATATATAACATAGCCAAATATCTCAAAATATTTATTATTTATAAACCATATGAAAACTACTGCTACCATTGATAATGCAAACCATATAATTTGCTTTATATACTCATCTTTGTTAACTTCACTATTATATCCTGCACTATATATACCAACTATTCCTATTAAAAATAAAATCACCGTTACTGCATATATAATCCAATCTGTATTTTTTATCATTAGTTTTAACATTTCTTCACCCTCTACTATTTCTATATTCTAATACATTTTCATGAGTATTATACTATTTTTTACCATAACTTTCAAGAAAAGTTTATATAAAAAATAACACAGACTTTAGATTTACTAGAGTCTGTGTTTTTCTTAATTACTCAGATATCTGCTTATATGTTACAATATAAAATTCATCTGAACCATAGGAAGTGATATGCATACTTGCAGATATGTCAATAATTTCGAATTTTGTTTCATCAAAGTCTTCCATAAAAGATAAATACTTTTCTACTTCTGTTGTTCTAAATATATGGTAGCTACCTACTTGAGTATAACTATTTTCACTGTGAATAGTTTCTGTTTTTTCTGGTGAACAACTACATAATACGAGTAATGAAATCAAAAGACCTACCAGTGCAATACCTTTTTTTCGCTTCATATTAATTTCTCCTTGTTTTTATTTTTGTGTATGTTTCTTAGAAATTATCTTAAATTTTATTTTCAGCTATTAACCGTCAATAACTTTATACCCTCTTTCCTTAAGGTCATCAAGCGTTACAGCCTTTCTTTCATTTATAATCCAAAATTCGTTATAAATAATCGAGCCCACTGCAAATAACTTATTATCTTCATCCAAAATAATAGTCATCTTGCCCTTAACTTTCAGAAATTCACTTGCATAAAGCTGAATGCGTGCAGAAGTTATTCTGTCAATTTCGTCGTGTTCCGTCCGAAGAACTTCAGTTGTAAAGTTAAATCCAGACATTGAATTATTGAAGTTCCAATAGCTTTCATTGCCACGTGTAGGTTCTTCCTCTGCCAAAACTACATAGGCTTTTAAAATTTTACTCATTTTACTTCCTCCAATATTTATTTTTAGTAATGTTAAAACTACGTATATATTATATCACATATTAACATAAATTTCAACATTATGTTTACCTCAATAATTTCTAAATTGATTTTTTTATAATCTCACATAATTATAATTTATAATTTAGAATTTATATTTTCTATTAGTTTTAGCATATATTAATTGAAACAGTAACTATATACGTATATAAAATATTATAATTTAAAGATTGTATTAAATCAACTTCCAAATAGATTATGTCATTTTCTAGATATTTTAATGATATATGGAAATTTCTATCAAAATATAGTATAATTCCAATAGTTTAAAATATCTATTAAAAAGGAGGAAAAATAATGAATGATAATATTATATATTCACAAACAACAAGAACTGTGGGAGAAAAAACAATATTGATAATTTTAAATTAGGAATAAAAAGATTGAAAGATTCTAAATTTAATTATGCTAACTTAAATTTTTTTGAAATTCAAGAATTACTTGATAAAGATAATTATGAAGTAATATTTAGAGATTTAATAAAATTTTTAAAAGATTCAAATATAATATTTAATATAGCACATGCTCCTATTCATTATCCATTTTTCTTTAATACTTATTATAAAAGAAATGATATAGAAGTACTTAATAATAGAATATTAAACTCTCTTGATATATCAAAAGAAGTTGGTGTGCAAAAAATAGTTATTCATATAGGGACATATTTAGATGAAGACTACACTTATAATATAGAGAAATCTATAGAACATAATATAAAATATTTGGAACCTTTTGTAAAAAAAGCAATTGAAAATAATATTTTAATCGCAATTGAAAATGGAACTCAAATGGAAAAAGATGAGCCATTATTTAAAGATACAGCACCTTATATAGATGAACTTATTAAAATAGTTGAATATTATAATAAAAAATATGAGAAAGAAGTTTTAGGAATTTGTTTTGACTTTGGACATGCCAATGTCGCAAGATTAAATATGTATAATGAAATTGTTAAAATTGGTAATAAATTAATAGTTACTCATATACATGATAATTATGGAGAAGATTCTCATAACCAACCATTTGATGGAACAATAAATTGGGATACTGTTATAAAAGCATTAAAAGATATTAATTATAATGGTGAGCTAACTTCAGAAGTAAGGTATACAAAAGAAGAACTATCCGATATAACTAGTATTAATAAAACTTATGATTTAATACAAAAAATACATCTAAGATAATAATATTAATTTAAAGATTATGAGAATTTAAAAAGTAACATTATGTATTAAAATAAATTTAGCAATTTACAGCTAATAGAGAATTTATATAATAATTATTAAGATATAAAAAATGTAGCCTCATTTTCATAATGTAGTGCTACATTTTTTTACTCATCACTCTATTATTTTAGTTTTTATCTTCTCTTTAATTTCATCTTTGCTATTTACAATTATAACCTTTATAATAGCAATTACAGGTATTGCAAGAAGCATTCCCCACATTCCGAATAAAAGCTCTCCAATAATTAAACCTACAAATACTAAAGCTGGATGTAAATCTACAGATTTAGCAACTATATTAGGCTGCAGTACATTAGAATCTAATAGCTGTATTCCAAGACATAATGCAAAAGTAAGTACACCAAAGAAAGGTCCACCAACTGTCATCGCATATAATGCTATAATAAGTTCTGAAATAACTGCACCAAAATATGGTATGAAGTTTAATATTGTTATTAAAAGTCCAAATACTAAAGCATAATCCAGTTTTAATACAAAGCAAAGCACTGTTGTAAGTATACCAACTATTATACTATCAATAACCATACCTTTTACATATGATCCTACTGCATCTTCTATACTAGTTATAAGTTTATACTTCTTCTTATCTTTTCCATTCTTAGAAAATTTGTTAATTATTTTCTTATTTATATCTTCCATATCTTTAACTAAGAAAAATGATATAACAATTACAGTTATAAATTTTACTAAAAAGCTACCAATACTTTGAACAGTTGTAATTGAATATCCAAGCATATCATCTTTAAATCTATTTATAAAATTCATATAATTTAGCTCTTTAAAATTAGTTGCAATGCTATATTCGGAGCTAATTTTAAGCGTATTGTGAATAAAATCATTTATTTTTGCTACAATATTTGTATAAATCGTTGGAAAATTTGTAACTAAATCTCCAATTTGTTTTATAAACATAGGAACAACAAGTGCAATTATTATAGCTATTATTGCATATATAATTATAATTGAAAAAAGGGCTGCCCATTTTTTATCAATTCCCCATTTCCTAAATCTCCTAGAAATTGGCATTCCTAAAAAACAAATAACTATTCCTATGTAAACAGGAATAAGTGCTTGATTTATTTTAAGAAACATGTCTACTATTCCTAGATTTTTACACACGTAAAAAATTGCAATAGCAGCAGCTAAATACATAACTTTATTTAAAAATCTAAAGTCAAATTCATTTTTCATAAAACCTAACTCCCTTTATAAAGATTATAACATAAATTTATTTTTTTGCAAATATAGCTAATATATTTATCACATTTTGACAATTTTTTTAAAGGACATAAGAAATTATCTTACATCCTTTATATTTTTATATTGGTAATTCAAGTTTAATGCAAATATACATAAGTCCTATAGCACCAAGAATAAGTGCAATTAATATGCATATTAAAGCAAAGATCCATCCATTTAACCATTCATCTTTTGAGTACCGTTTCCTCATATACGATTTCCTCCTAAAGTAATTCTTTAAAAGATATTAATATTACGAAGATGTATTTTATCACATTAAGTATTAAAAGTCAATTTATACACTGCTTTTTATACAATCTATTAATGCCTGTCCAAAAATATTTAGTTCATTTATGTAATTATCATTTAATGAGATAGAAAATATTTTAGATATGTCAAGTAAAATAATATATCTTATGTACATATAGCACGGATAACTAATCTCAATCTGCCTGCTTGTCCTTCTTTCTACACATGATGAACATACAAACAAATTAGATACATAATCATAATATACCTTTTCTTTTTTATCCATAAGTTTTTCATGACAAATGTTGCAACTATTTACATTAGGAGCAAAACCCAAAAGTGCTACCATTTTAATTAAGAATAAATTTACGATTTCTAATATATTCCTTTTTGACTCTTTGATAAAATGAAGACTGTTAAGAAATACCTTTAATATATCTTTTGTATCTATATTTTCATTTGTTAAAAACAAAATGGCTTTTGTCATTTTATATATATTTTCTAATTTTTCTAAATCTAATTTAAGGCTATAAAAAGTATTATCTACTTCTGCTGAATTTATGTGATAAAATGTAGTACCTTTAAAAAGTACAAATTCACTATATACTAAATACTGAGAAGCAGCAAGAAGTGAGCTTTTCGTTCTTCTAGCGCCTTTTGCCATACATGATATAAGTCCTAAACTATCTGTAAGAAGAGTTATTATTTTATCATTATCTCCATATCCTACTTCTTTTACTACTATTCCTTTAACCTTAATTAGTTTCATATATATTAATCACAAGTCTCCTCTACATCTTTTTCACTGCTTTTACTAAGCTCCTTTATCTTTTTATACTCTAAAAAGCTTTCTATATCGCCAGTTTTTAAAAAGTTTTCCCATGCAAGTTCTTCGTACATAAAATCACCTCTTACAGTAATATCTTATGTAAAAATTTTAATAATATAATAAAAAATATATTTTATTTTTAGTTTGTCTTATTTTTTATATTACTTATATGGTTTTCATTATCCATCCAATCTTCTCTTACTTTTACCCATAATTTTAAATTAATTTTAACGCCTAATATTTTCTCAAGATCAATTTTAGATAAGTTTTTAATATGATTTAATTTACTTCCATTTTTTCCGATAATTATAGGTTTATGAGACTTTTTGGAACATATTATTGATGCATCTATATCATATGTTAAATCTCCATTTACATTAGTTCTTTCCTTAAAAGAATCTACTATTATATTTACTCCATGTGGTACTTCTTCATCCAAATTAGAGAGTATTTTTTCCCTTATATTTTCTTCTACAATTTCCCTTTCTGTCATATCAGTAAACTCTTCTTCATCGTATATTCTTTCACACTCTTCTAGGTTATCATATAAAACTTTAAGTAATATATCAATACCATCATTTTTATATATAGATATAGGTATGATGTCTTCAAATTTAAGTCCTATACTTCTTGCATATTCGTTATATTTAGTTATAATATCAAGTAATTTTTCTTTCTCTATTTTATCTATTTTATTTATAACAAGTATAACTTTTTTATTTAGTTCACATATATTTTTTAATATATTTTCCGTTACTTCATCAATTCTAGGTTTTACTGCATCAATAAGCATGCAAATAATCTCAGAATTTTTTAAAGAATTATCTACTCCTTTCATCATATACCTTCCAAGTGTATTTTTTGGTATATGTATACCTGGAGTATCAGTAAATATCATCTGATAATTATCTTTTGTAAGTATTCCTCTTATATTAAATCTTGTTGTTTGTGGCTTAGGAGCCATTATTGCAACTTTAAATCCAACCAAAGTATTTATTAAAGTTGATTTACCTACATTTGGTTTCCCAACTATAGAAATATATCCTGCTTTATACATCATCTTTTCCTTTCCTTTTAACAAATAAACTAAAAACACATATAATAGTATAAAGAAATATCAAGAGGTGTCTTTATGTGTGATAATTGCTGTTTAAGTCTAATTGTAAGACAAATATACTGTCAAAATGGTAATAGAAGAACTAATACTTCAAGTTTTTCTTTCCTTACAACTGGAGCTGTTATAAACTTAGATTTTGGCTACTCTATACTAATATCAAATGTTTCAGGTTGCACTTTAACATTTATTTTACGTGACGGTGTAAACACTTTTCCAGATCAAACTATAACGCTTTCAGGTAACTCATTTAAAATGATCAACCTGCCAGCACAAAATGGTACGTATAGATTATATTTAATATTAGACTGCAGGTCATGCTGCTCAAACAGCTAAAATCGGAGGTGATCGTCTATATGAATATTGCTTTAAATATAACTGAGTGCTGCATATGTGGATGCTGTAGAAAAGTCATACAAAAAACATATAATATATATAATTTATCTGACAGCATAACTCTTGCAAATGGTTATACTTTGTCGGTTCTATCATATAATACATTTTCTGCTAGCATCTTAATACAAAATGAAAATTCAATGTATATAAGAACATTATTTACTGCGTATCCATTTGAAATTCGTCTAAATGTTCCTTCAAGTTGTTGCTGTTATATCTTGTCCATTCAAACAGTAATAAATAGCTAAATATGGATAATAATCAAAATATAAACACAAACGTAAATAAAAGGTATGATTTTGAAGGAAATGAAATTATATTATACGCAGCAATAGCATCAATAATAATAAGTCAAAATCTAAGTGTAAATGAGCTAAATCTTATAGGTAACTTTTTTCAAGCCATAGGTCAAAATTTAGAAGTTCTAGCAGCTCTTCTTACATCATCAGACGGTCAAAATGGCTCAGGTATAGTAATCCACTAATACTACTTTTTAAAATAGTTTATTTGTCTTTTAGCAATTGAAGCTTTTATAGCATCACGCTTATCATATAGCTTCTTACCTTTACATATGCAAAGCGTCACTTTTATCCATCTACCAGAAGTATAGAGTTTGCTTGGCACTAATGTATATCCACCCTGATTTATAACATTTTTTATCTTTAATATCTCACTTTTATTTAGAAGAAGTTTCCTATCTCTCTTCTCATCAACATTATTAATTGATCCTTCTTCATAATGACTTACGTGCATATTTTTTAAGAATACTTCATAAGAAGATATAAGGGCAAAGCTATCTTTTAGATTTGCTTTTCCCTTCCTTATAGACTTAACCTCTGTTCCCTTAAGTTCTATTCCACATTCAATTTTATCTATTATCTCATATTTATGTGTTATCTCTCTATTTAATATACTTAACTCTTTTGATTTTTCCATAACGCACGCCTTAACTTTCTTTTTCAAATTTACTTTCTAAGCTTACCAATCTATCTAAAATATCTCTTAAATTTTTAGTAGACTCTATATTACTACAAACACTATTTTTATCAAAAATATTAGATATTTGTAGTAACTCTTTATCTATATCAATATATATGTATATAATATCTTCGCTTTTTAATTCATCTAAAACATTTTCAGATCTTATCTCTAAAAGTTTAATTTTTATATATTGTGTTAGAGCAACATTATATGAGTTAAGAAATTTAAGATATACACTATATATTTTATTTATTTCATTCTTAATTTCATCTTCAGTATAGTCTTCTAAATTTACTTTATCATATTTACCACTTTTTAACAGCTCTGAAAGTTCATCTCTATACTTTTCTGATGAGCTTAAGTATCTACCATAAAATGATATACTACTTTCCTCTGTTAATTCATCTGAATTTTCATTAATTTTTAAAACATGTTTTAGGTAATTAACTTTATCATCCATATCTATTATAGAATTCTTAAGTAAAGTATCTATATCATATACTTCATTACTATCATACTTTTCTTTTGTTTCATTATAAAGGGTAGTCACTTCTGATTTTAATGATACAGATTTAATTAGTGCTTCAGTGAGCTCACTTTCTGATGAAAGCGGATTATTTATTACATCTTCTATTTCAGATACTTTATCTCTTAAAGATATGCATTTATCTATATCATCTGTATGATTATTAGTAGTCATAACATTATCTTTAGTAAGACTTTCTTTTATATCATCTAAAAGTAAATTTATATTTTTAATTTCATTCTTTATGTACATTATATTTATGTTTTTATTTTCTGTGTAATAATCAGCAAATGTATTTCTTAGCTCTGTATCTAAAAATCCTGATACACTCTTTACCTGATTTAAATATTCAAGTAACTTATATACGCAAATGTTAGCATCTTCTTTAGACATATCTTTGGAGATATCTATTTTTCTAGTTGTAATAACAATTGATGTTACCTCTAAATCTTTTACAAGTATTGATTTACTGTTTATCATACTTCTTATATTATAACCTTTTGCCATATCTAAAGTTGAAATTGCATCTTTTATTTTTAATCTTGATTCAACTATACTTGTAATTCCAAAATATGGCGAATCTATATTTAATCTTATTAATGGATATCTTTCATATTCATCCATAATTCTTGCTTTATCTAATTTATAATCTATATTATTTAGCTCTTTTGAAATCATAGAAATTATTCTGCTTATAGTATCGTATGTTTCATCACTTACAGTTTCTACAACATCAGTTTTATCAGTACTATCATATATATCTATATTTACACAATAAACTACTCTATAGTTAAAAAATATAGACATAAAATATATAGCTAAGAATATTATACATTTATTTTTTAACTTCATTACTTTCTCCTAAAATTTAGGTAAATTATACCACAATACATGCTATATTTCAAGTAATCCCATAATTTAAAATATGTGCCATTTATATTTAATTATAGAGCTATATGTTTCATTTAAAATATTGATTATGAATTCAGCTTTAGCTTTTATAGGATTTTCTTTTAGGAAATATTTCTGGCTTTTTTCATTAAATGTCATAATTTCAGCAAATACTTCCGCTCTATCTTCTTTATTACTAGCCTTGGAGTATTTTGTTACAAAATATACATTATTTAAATCTTCTAAGCTATCTTTATATACATACTCACCATTTATTTCATAAACATTAGAAATATACTCAAATCCATCAGGATTTAAATCATCCCAATCGCTTATTTTTGACTCATTACCATTAGCTCTAAGTATATATTCAAATACATGATACATTTCATGATTCAAAGATCTATAATATTCTTCTGCATTACTTATGTATATTTTATATTGTTCTAGGCTATTTCTAGATGCAAGCGCTATATTATTATTATAAAAACTATCTAATATTACAACTGTAAGTTTTGCTTTATTAAAGTATTCTTTAGGGTAATTCTTAAATACTTCATACATTACTTCTAAATTTTTAAATATCTCATCATCGTCAGTTTGAATGCTAGCGTTTACCTTCTCAGCATCACTTCTAGTTTGTTCGCCTGAAAGTACTGTCACTCCAAATTCTTTATGTATTTTCTCTATTAAAATTTGATTTTTATCATAACTTTCTAATTGTTCTAAGTATAATGTATCCTCTTCAAAAGGATTATTCTTATCATTTTTTACTATGTGCATTATAACGTAAAATATTAGTGATAAGAAAATTAAAATAAGTAAATCTGTGAAAATTGAAAGTCTCTTTGGTCTTTTTCTTCTTCTTTCCTCAGCCACTTAAATTCCTCCACATTTATATATCAAAATATTCAATATTGAATTTTTCTATATATTTATTTTCATCAAAAAATTCATCTTTTTTTATTTCTCCTGTTGCTACATCAAGTCCTGCTTTTAATACTAAATTTATTTTATAGATATTATCAAACTCATCAAATTCTTTTATTTTATCTAAAACTAAATTTGCCTCTTTTGCAAAGTTTGCTATATTTGTATCACTTATTGTATCGACATTTTTTTCAATATTTAATACTATATCTTTTTCTAAATTAGTATAATATATACTTAATTTAATTTCTCCAAAATTCTCTTTAGAAAATTTAAAGTCAAATTTATCTTTTAAAGCTTCGGTCATATCATTTAACTTAGAATCATAATATCCATCTATTACTTTCTTATTTGAATATACACCAATACTATAATTTTTTCCCTCTTTATTATCTAAACCACTTAAAGTAAATGAAAAATAATTTGATGTTCCACATACATATACTGCTTTCTCTATTTTTACATTTTCATCTAATATACCATAATTTTTTGATACATAATCATCAAGTATATTACGTGATTTAATATAGCTTATAGGGTCTCCATTTAAGTATTTATTTAAAAATACACCTATAAACGTAGTAAGTACAAGAAGTGATATTTCTTTTGCCATCTTGTTTGATAGCTTCTTTGCTTTAGATGTAAATATATTAAAAATACATACACCTGCTATTTCTCCTAGCAAAATACAAAAGAAAGTATACATACTATATATAATATTCTTTTCTAAACTGATATTGCTTAAAATTTCTATTTCACATAATGACACACAAAATCCGAAAAGACTTGTAACTATCGGTCTATCAAAAATAATTCTACCAATTATACCAAGAATTAATACAAGTGGTATAAATTTTAAAAATAATGGACCATATGTATTTAAAAATATTGTAAGCATAATAAGTACACCATACAGAATTGCTTCTGAATACACATATATACTTTTTATTACTTTACTTTTTAACTTAAGGCTCATATTTTTATCCCCTTTTTATATAAAATTATATAATAAAAGAAAAAATATGGCAATATACTTTTTGCCATATTTAATATATTATATGAAATTATTTATTATTTCACTAAAATATTTTTTCATGCTTTTTTTCATTATATCATTTTCTAGCATATAATCTTTTTTTAGCAAAACTTCATCATCAAGCATAAGCTGAATCCTTCCTAAATACTTTCCTTTTAAATCGCCACCATTTAAACTTTCTATTAAATCTTCTTTTATATATATTCTTTCTTTTTCAGCTTCTTGTATAGGGTAAGTTACGCTTTCATTTACTTCTATTACATATTTATCTTCTTCGCCTTTTATTATAGGGATTTCTATACTAAAATTTATATAGTTAGATAGATCCTCTTTTTTATACATATTGAAACATTCTTCTAAAATTCTTCTAGTTTCTCCAAATCTAAGCTCAGTTGAAGTTGCTCCAAGAACAACTGCTATAAGTCTCATATCATCTTTAGTTGCCGTACATATTAAACATCTATCTGCATTATCTGTATAACCAGTTTTTCCACCATCTACATATTCATATGATTTTAGAAGTGCATTTGTATTTGTTAACGTTACTACTTCTCCATTTATTCTTACATCCATAGACCTAGATGATATTATTTTATTTATAACATCATATTTTAGTGCATATTTCATAATTAAAGCTAAATCATAAGCTGTTGAATAATGTCCATCTGCATCAAGCCCATGTGCATTTTTAAAACTTGTGCTATATGCACCTATTTGTTTTGCTTTATTAGTCATCATATTTGCAAAATCTTCTACAGTTCCTCCAACATATATACCTGATGTATATGCTGCATCATTTCCAGATGGAAGAAGCATTCCTACTAAAAGATCATGTACTGTTACTTTATCTCCTCCTCTTAATCCCATCAAAGATCCACCTATCCAGTTTACTTCATTTGGAACAGTTACAATATCGTCTAGATTTGAATTTTCTATAAGTAAAATACATGTCATAATTTTAGTTAAAGATGCCATTGCTCTTTTATCATCCTTATTTTGTTCATATAATACTCTACCTGTTTCTGCATCTATTACAACTGCTGCTGGTACATCTACTTTAAATAAATTTTTCTCTGCTCCAAATACATCTTTTGATAAAAAAATATATGTATATATTAACATCAAAACATATATAAATATTCTCTTTTGTTTTTTGCTAAGCATATTTATTAACACCTCTTTTTTACACTATATGTTATATTATAAAAATTATGAGTGCATAAGTAACAGAAAAATAACAGCCCTCTTAGGAAATTCCTAAGAGAGATGTTTTTCTAAATTACATATGTTTATTTCGACATGTACCTAAATCCTCCACTAGTAATGAATTCAGGTAATCTAGCGTATTCTGAAATATCTATTTGCTTACATTCTTCTTCAACCATACCAGGACACCTATCTGCAAAGTATTGAATTACTGCTATGTTAGAAGGAATTGTCTGTATAACAAATCTTACAAGGCCGCCTTTGTTTTTAGTCTCGTAACCGATATACGAAAATCCCTCCTCATCGTACAGTTTTTTAATATACCGGCAGACCTGACCTGTTGACACATGTCTCCCGCTAAACTCCATGACATCTACAATGCCCTTGTTTCTTTTGTTTTTAAACAACATGATATTTTCTCCTTTTCAATTATAAATTTGAAGATTAACAATTAATATTAACTAACTTTCTTTTTACCACTTAGCTAAGAAGATTATATCATATTATGTTAATAAAATCAAATAATTTTTTATCCCCGCTCTTTTAACATATATATGTTTGAATTTTATTATTTACTTAATATAAAAAAGAACTCCCAGCATATTATACTGAAAGTTCTAAGATTTTTAATCGTTCTTTTTCTTCTTTCTTTCATCAATGAAATCAAGAAGACCTTCTACAATTTTGAATAAGCTACTAACTATTATGTAGCAAAATTCCAACATAAGCCCGTATATTGACATATCCAGCATGGAATACGGGAGCTTAAAGCAGAACAATACAAAGACAATAATGCCTGCTACTATGATTTGATTTCTTATTTTTCTTTTTTTCTTTGAAAACAGCCGTGTTAACCAAATCATGGAGGCTGCAAAGGCTATTGAAAACAGTCCAAGTAGAAACTTTGCTTCAAGAGAGAGGCTATATTGTGTGAATATGCATCCAGTAACCATAATAATTACTGTGTGAATGCACCACAATACAGTTTCTCTCCTTTCATTATTTTTGCAAATAACCTTTAAAATATTTTTCATCTTGTTTTTTTCTCCTAATCTGTTTTTTATTTTTTTACACACCACCGTGTGCAACAATCCGTCATCTTATTCCTGATAAACTTAGATTGTTTACTTATACATTTAATTATACCACATTTTGCATATATTTTCAAGTAAAACAGCGTTTTAATATACATAATGCTTGCTTTTTATGGTTAACTATGATAAAATATAGTGAATTCAAATAAAAAATTTATTATACGAAAGGAAATAAATTATGTTTACGTATATTTTACGGAGAACTATGTTAAAAAGATTTAACAAGGAAACTCAAGATAGGGCTATTGCCCTTAAAACCGATATAATAAGAACATTTTTGTATTATTTTTTATCTATATTTTGTCCAGCAATAATACTAATAATACCACTTGTTATAATAGCAATCATCATATGTAATATAACAGATTTTAATGAAGAAAGTATGAAAAACACAATTATATCTGTTGCATATACAGCTATTTGCTTGTTATACTTATTTTTAGTGTTTAAATGTATGAAAAAATTAAGTGAAAAATTTTTTTATTTCACAACTGAAATAACAAGTAAATTATCATTTGTGTTATTTACAAAAAAAGGCAAGGCTATATCAAAGAAAGATTTTAAAATTATACAAAAAAATAATTTAAACATATACTATTATATGAAAAATCATTTAGTTTTAAATAAGTGCTATGCTGTCTCATTTGAACTTTTGCAAACTTTAAAAAAAGGAAAAATTATATTTATAATTACTAAAAGAGATAATTTTAAAAAAGGAACTGCATATAATTACATGCCAGAGAGAAGCTATTACACACATGTTTTATACGTTAATAACAATTGGGAATATGATACAAATGTTAATTCACAATTTCCTTTAAGTAAGCTAATGGATATTTACAAACCAAAAGCTATAAAAACATTTTACTATGATGACATTAAAGAATTCTCATTTGTGGAGTTTAGAGATGCTCATAAAGAAGAATTAGAAAAATGGGCTAATGAATATGATAGTATTTCTTTTGTTCCATCTAATCCTCATTAAAAAAACGATTTTTAAGTATAAAAATGCCAAGAATTAAATAAATTCCTGGCATTTTTCTTTTATAATTTTACTTGAACTGGAAGTATTATAGCTGTAATTATATATGCAAGAAGTCCACTACCACCGCATAAATGTAAATAGTACCCATGCAAGTCTTATAAGGCTTGAGTCTACATTAAAATATTCTGCTATTCCACCACATACTCCGCATACCATTCTATCTGTTGTTGATTTATATAACTTTTTCATTTTGATTCCTCCTTTAATCATCTATAAATGATATGTCTACATTTCCAAGTCCACAATCTATTTTTATATCTTTATCCCTATTATTTTTATTATTTATACTATTTATGAAAGCACCTGAACTCTGCCCTGCTATGTTTACATTACCTAAAGCACAATCTATATTATAATTAAACTCATCTTTATCTCCGAATATAACGGCATTTACTGAACCCATACCACACTCAATATCAATACTATCTTTTATATCTACACTTCTTATGTCTATATTACCCATTCCGCATTCTATTTTACACTTTTCAGCATTTATCCTTTTTATACTTAAATTTCCTGCACCAACACTTAAGTTTATTTTATTTGCAAATATATTATCTATATTAAAATCACATGCTCCTATTTCTACATTAAATTTTTCTAAAATTATATCTTGAGGTACATATAGCTTTATAACCATATCCTCACTACCAAAACTTAGTTTACTTCTAGTCTTTGTTTTTAATTTCAAAGTTCCATTTTCTAAATAACATGAATAGCTATTATATTTACTATTTGACATTATATCTACTTTAAACTCATCAGAATCATTGTTTATTATACTTACACTCCCATAGCTTATATCTAGTTCAACGTTTTCTACTCCTGTATATGTTTTTGAGAAAGTAAGGTCATTTTCACTAAGTTCTCCAAAATCTATAAAGCTATTATTAAATTTATCAAATATATCACTAAATCTTGCACCTATTATTACACCTGATATACAAAGAATTATTCCTAGAATAAAACATATAGCTGAAAATATGATTATACCTTTACTAAATCCTTTCATTACTTACTACCTCCTAGTCCTAATATTTTTCTACATAAAGCTACTACTCCTTTTATAAGTACAGGTATTAACTTTATTCCTAAAACTGCCATTATACTTCCAATAGATAAAAGAATAAGTCCTATTCCAAGAAGTAGCATAGCAAGACCAGTAGAAGTAAAAAATACTGGAATAGCTACACCAATAACTGCAATAGCTGCGATAACTAAAGCTACTCCTGCTATTGCTATACCAAAGATTGCTGCTATAACTCCAATAAAGCATGGTACTATAACAGGTGAAAATGCAATACATAATATAACTATTATTACTAATATTGTAGTCCTATTATTTGACTCATTTTCTACTTTTTTCTTAGCTTCAAATTTTACGTTATAATCTCTAAGTATATTTTCAGCTAGATGCTCTGGCTCTCCAAGCTCATCTATTACTTTTTCATCATCAGATGCATCATTAAAATACTCCTCATAATACTTAATTGCCTCATCCCTTTCTTCTTTTGAAAGTGATGAAAGGTTTTCTTCTAAATTTCTTAAATATGAATTTTTATCCATATTAATTTATCCCTCCCTCAAATATCTTATCAATTTTCTTTTTGTGCAGTTTCCACTCTTCAATATATAACTGAAGCTGGCTTATCCCTTTATCTGTTATTTTATAATATCTCCTATTTCTTCCTTGATACTCCCTATCATAAACTTCTAGACACTCATCTTTCTGAAGCCTTCTTAAAACGGGATACAAAGTTGATTCTGATATATCAACTACTTCTCTTAATGACTGAGTTATTTTATATCCATAAGTGTCTTCTTTTTTTACTACTGATAGTACTAGAGAATCAAGAAGAGCTGAACTTATATTAAATATCATACTGCCTCCTTACTATTTTTATGATAATATTATATAGTGTATAATATTATTTGTCAATATAATATAGTATAAAATTTATTAAAAGAATGATTATTTACTTAAAACTAATATTTTTGTCTAAAAATTATTTTAGTTATCTATATATATTGCTAAAAATATTCAAAGATTTATTAAAATAAAAAATCTACTTGACACGTGCAAACAATGGTTTTATAATATATCAATAATTATAAGATTGGAGGTGATATTTATGAAAAATGAATCTCTAAAAACTAGTATTAAAGTAAAAGACAATTTGATAAATATTATTAGAATTAGAAATGTGGATTATATTTCATTAACTGATTTAGCCAGGTATAAAAATCCTACTGAACCAAAAGATGTAATAAAAAACTGGATAAGATCCAAAACTACTCTTGAATTCCTAGCACTTTGGGAACATATACACAATACTAATCTCAAAGGGGTCGAAATCGATACCTTTAAATCAGAAGCTGGTACACATTATTTTACTATGTCACCTCAAAGATGGATAAAAGAAACAAATGCAATAGGTCTAGTTTCAAAGTCTGGTAACAATGGTGGAACATACGCACATCCTGATATAGCTTTTGAATTTGCAAGTTGGATTAGTCCTGAATTTAAATTATACTTAATAACTGAGTTTGAAAGATTAAAGAAAGAAGAAAGTTACAAAAATAATATTCTATGGTCAGTTAGACGAGAGCTTGCAAAAACAAATTATAAAGTGCATACAGATAGCATAAAAGAAAACATAGTCCCTACCCTAACTGACAAACAGAAACTATTTATATATGCAAATGAAGCTGATATTTTAAATGTTGCACTATTTGGAATGACTTCAAAAGAATGGAAAGAAAAAAATCCTAAGTTAGCTGGCAACATGCGAGATTATGCCAATATTATTCAGCTAGTAATCTTAAGTAACCTAGAAAATTTAAATAGTGAAATGATAGCTGAAGGTATAGATCAAAAAACAAGACTTGAGAAATTAAATAAAATAGCTAAAAAACAATATTTTATTTTACAAGATAATGATAATATAAAAAAATTAGAAATGCTTGATGATAATGAAAACTCAATAAAATTAAATGATTAGATTTATTATAACTATATAAAATGGATATCTATTATACAAAAAGCTTATACAATAATTTTATCATAACTATATTTTTATTCTTAAATTCTATCTTTTATAGTAATATCATAATTATAATTTATATTTACATTAATAACCCACTTCATATAGCAAAAATTTATAATAATTTTTATCAAATATACTATCTCTTTCAATTTACTTTAAACTCTCCTTACTTTCTCTCACATATAGAGTAAGATTTTTTAAAGAAAGGTCTAAGCATTTTATAAAAATAATTTTACATGTATATTACATAATAAATTTCAAATATGATTTGACATAATAAAACAAATATGTTATAATTACTTTCACAGTAAAAAACATATAACGCATACAGTTATGCGAAAAAGTTGTATAACTATATGTGTACAAAAAAATGGAGGTAAAAAATGGATATTATAACTGCTGATCCTATAACTAACGAAACACTTAAAATATCAATAAGCAAAAAAGATGCTTTAAGAATCCTCAATGTGATAATAGAAAAAATGTCACATAATGGTGGATTTATAGAAAGCGATGAGGCTGTGTATAAGGAAGATGCTAAGCTTATAACTACACTTCTTGAATCAGCTGATAAACTTCATTGTTTTCTTGATTACAACCATCAAATTTGGCTTTTCTCTTGCATAATATACCACAAAGACAAAGAGCTTTTGGAGAAAGTACAAGATTTAATTCCTGAAATAAAAACATCTACAAATATAAATGATAAAGCAGCATTATTACTGCATGATTTGATGCAAAATCTTTTAGATGAAGGAACTCACGTAGATATTTTTTATTATTTACTTGAAAAAGGATTTAAACTTTATCACCCGTTTTCGTCACATCCTACCGCGCTTCTTAGATACATTGCATATAATGAAGATGGAAGTGCAGATGTCCAGCTTACAGAAAAACTCTTTTCTACTTTTGAAGAGGCAAATGCAAAAAGAGCTACTGTGATTGATAACTATGCAAACAGAATACCCGACGAGATTTTAAAATCATTTAAAAGATACATATCTTATGATCGCTTATTTCGTAACCCAAACCAATAAAATTTTTTGGCCCACTAGCAATAATTACTAGTGGGCTTTTGTTATATTATCTTTGTTACTACCAAAATATAATTAAAGAAATAAACATCTGCTGCTATAAGAAACAGCATAAGTACAATCTTCTTAATGATATGTTTAGTCTGATAAATGCTTCCATCTAAATTCTTAAATACTCTAATTAAATGTATTAGATTAAATATTACAAAAAAGGCACATACGAAAAATAATATTATAATTACAGTAAAGTATATCGTTTCTTCAGCAGTATTTAATGCATTAGTTGAAGGTCTAATTAAATGTCCCCATAAACTATAAGTAGATTCATCCGGATTGTTTCCAGCTGGCATTTTAGTGCCACCTGAAGCTTTTATCTTATTTATTAAATCTTTCATAATATCATCCCCCTAAAATTATTATAATTTAATTAATTTAAAACCTGTATAATCGCATCCTACCATTTTATACTCTATACCATCTATAATTCCTTCTCTAACTTTTGAATGTCCAAATCCATGAAGATGTCCATACACACATTTATATATATCATATTCTTTTATAGCAGCTTGAAACTCATCTAAAAATGGTGGAAAATGCATTGCAAATATTATTTTCTTGTCTGGATATTCTTCTTTTAATTTAGAGGCTTCGTCAAGTGTCATTTTTATCCTTAGCGTTTCTCTTTTTATAAGTTTAGTATCAAGCTCGCTGCCTTCAACTTCTCCCCAACCTCTAGTTCCACATATTATATAATCTCCCGCTAAAATAGCATTATTTTGCAAAATAATAAACTCATTCATTTTATTTTTCTTAAAGAACTCATTCATTTTATTTTTAGACTGAAAGTATAAATCATGATTACCTTTTAGAATTATTTTTTTTCCAGGAAGACTGTGAATAAATTCAAAATCTTTTTTAGTTTCACTAAGATGCAGCCCCCACGAAATATCACCTGCAATTATTACAAAGTCTTCATCTGTAACATTTTTTTTCCAATTATCAGCAATTCTTTCTTCATAGTTATTCCACGTTTTTCCAAATATATTCATAGGTTTATTCACGCCAAATGACAAATGTAAATCAGATATTCCAAAAACAGACACTTGCTATACCTCCTAACTATTAATTACCTAGCTTTAAATTTGCTATAGCATTTAAATCTAAATTATTTTTTATATCAAATCTTTTCTTATCTTTTTCTAAGAAATAGTTATAATAGGCAGCGCATGCTATCATAGCCGCATTATCAGTACAATACTTAAAATCTGGAATATAGCATTTGAAGTTATTATTTTTAGCTTCATATGTAAGTTTGTCTCTTAAATATTCATTTGCTGCAACTCCACCTGCTAAAACTATAGTATCTATGTTATATTCTTTCATTGCTTCAATCGCATGCTCTACTACTGTATCACATACATTTTTTTCGAAGCTCTTTGCCATATCCTCTCTTCTTAAATTATCCTTCTCTTTATTTGCTATATTAATAACAGCTGTCTTTATACCACTAAAGCTAAAATCATAACTATCTTCAAACTTTGTTTTAGGAAGCTTGTACGTATCTTTTCCATTTTTAGCAAGCCTGCTTACTTCTGGTCCACCTGGATAATTTAGTCCAAGCACCCTTGCCACTTTATCAAAAGCCTCCCCGATTGCATCATCACGTGTTTTAGCTATTACCTCTAAATCAGTATAATCTTTTACATGTACTAAATGTGAATGTCCACCAGATACAACAAGTGCCATAAAAGGCGGTTTTAAATCTTTATGTGATATATAATTTGCTGCAATATGTCCTTCTATATGATGTACTGGTACAATTGGAATATTTAATGAATATGCTAAGGCCTTTGCATATGAAAGTCCAACAAGAAGTGCTCCAACAAGACCTGGTCCATATGTTACACCTATATAATCTAAATCACTTGCATTAACACCTGCTTCTTTTAAAGCAGCATCTACCACATATGATATATTAGTTACATGATTTCTAGAAGCAATTTCAGGAACTACTCCACCATATAATTTATGTATTTCAATCTGTGAAGAAACAATGTTGCTCAAGATATTTCTATCATCTTTTATTATAGCTACGCTAGTTTCATCACAGCTAGATTCAATTACTAAACCAAACATAGACTTATCCTTTCTTTATAACATCAAAATATAATTTAATATACTTATTATCCAGTTCATAACTGGGCTAATTATTATATCATCTAAATTAAATATAAGAAGTACTATTATAAATATAATAGCATATTTTTCTAAAGATAAATATTTTTCTCTAAGTTCATATGGTAGAAAAAATGCTACTACTTTTGATCCATCAAATGGTGGAATTGGAAGCATATTAAATAAAGCAAACATTACATTAAACATTACGGTAAGTGATAAGAATCTATATATAAAACTGCCTGCAAAAGTAGTTATAAAAAATGTATATCCTACAAAAATAAATAGAAGTTTCATTATAATAGTTATAACAAATGCTATAGCAAGGTTTGACATAGGACCTGCCAGACTTACTAGCATTTTATCTCTTCTTTTATTCTTAAAATATCTATCATCTATAAAAGTAGGTTTTCCCCACCCAAATCCAACAAGCATTATTGAGATAAATCCCATAAGATCAAAATGAGCAAAAGGATCTAGTGTCATTCTTCCCTGAATAAGCTGTGATTTATCTCCAAGCATATATGCTACTCTTGCATGAGATGACTCATGAAGTGCCACAGAAAAAAGAAGTATTGGCACTATGTATATAAGATCTGTTATTTCATTAAAAAATATCATATATTTCTCCTTTTATCTAAAACTTAACTGTTATTGTTCCATCCTCATTAACTTTGCTATTTACCTTATTTTCTATATTCCAGTTATTTATAAGCTCATTATATTCTTTTGACATTTCAGGATTACTGATTCTAAAGTCATTTGTAATAGTTTTATTTTCGCTGCACACTGGTATCATATTTAAATAGCTTACTTTATTATCTTTATTAATATTAAACTGCCAAATATATGACCTTTGAGCTAAAGTAAGGTCTGAGTCTGTAATTAAATATCCAGTAGAATATATTATTGGAACATTATTATAAATTTCTATCGGATATATACCAAGAGCATTAGATCCAAGAACAAGGTCTGCCCCAGAGTCAATTGCTAATCTTGCAATTCTATTCATTTGGCTGGTAACTCCAAAATTTGTGTCTCTTCCCCAGCTTACATCAACTATTACAAAATCTGCATTATCTTTTGCATCTTTTATATCTCTATCCATTCTAGCTTCATCATATAAATTTATTCCAAACTCTTCATATTTTATCTTATCACCTATATATGAGCTAAGTGCAGATATAATTGCTACTTTTTTACCATATATATCAACATAAAGAGTAGAATCTTTTATACCAGTCATGTATATATTGTTGCTTTTTAAGGTATCTAGAGTTGTAACAAATATTGTTTTATCGTAATCTGTTATATGGTCTGTTGCTATATTTAAGGCATCTATGCCAAGAGTTATAAAGGCTGACTTTATTTCTTTTGTTACTAAATACTTACTTTTAACATTACTTATTTTTTCTACATTTGTTATATTAGTTCCTAAAATTCCATATGTGAAATCTGCGTTTCTTGTAAACCTATATATATTTTTAAATGCATCACTATATGAGTAATTTAAATTTTCAGTAACATCTGCCCCCATCATAAGTTCGCCAACTACAGTTAAAGTTATATCTTCTTTTATAATTTTATCTTCAGTATAAACCTTGTCAGTAGTTTTATTCTCATTATTTTCTATATTTGAATCGTTCTTATCTACAATTTCTTTAGATTCATCATCAATACTATTTGCAGCTATAGTATTATCATCATATATATCAACATTTTTAGAAAGTGCTTCCCTAATCTCTTCATTTAGACTAGAGTCTGCTATAGGTATAATTTCAGTCTTATCAAAATTAATGTTATTTAAGGTAATTGATGTAAGAACAATAATTATGGCTACTAAAGTGCACACTATAACAATCTTTAACTTTGTTTTGTTTTCCCAATTAATATACCTTTTTCTATTTTGAAAAATTCTAAATTTTGAATTTCTCCCCATTTTATATTCTCACCTTCACCTCTTACTTTTATATAATTTTTAGTATATCCATAAAGTTTGCCGCCTTTTTCTTCATCAAAAAGCACTTCTAAGTTCTTTCCTATAAATTCTCTCTCAAATTCTTCTTTAAGAACTTTTCCAAGCTTTATTAGTTTTTCACTTCTTTCATTTGCTAAAGCTCCATCTACATTATTTTCCATATCATATGCTCTTGTGCCTTTCCTTTTTGAGAACTTAAATACATGCATATCAGAGAATTTTATTTTTTTAGCATTGTTATATGTTTCTTCAAACTCTTCATCTGTTTCGTTTATGAAGCCTACTATAATATCACATGTAATTCCAGTATTTTCAAAGTGCTGTCTTAATTTTTGTACTCTATCAATAATAAACCCAGATGTATACTTTCTATTCATTCTTTTTAGGACACCATCTGAAAGACTTTGAACAGATAGATGAAAATGATTGCATAGTTTTGATACTTTAGATAATCTAATTATATTTTCATCTGTAAGCCATCTAGGTTCTATAGAGCCTAGTCTTATCCTTTTTACATCATCTATTTCATTTATTCTTTCTACTACATCAATTAAAGAAACTGCATTTTCCAAATCTTTGCCGTATGAAGCTATCTCTATGCCCACTAAAACTACTTCTTTTACTCCATTTTTAGAGACTTGTTTTACTTCTTCTACTATATCATCTATGTTTCTACTTCTTACTCTACCTCTTGTGTAAGGTATTATACAATAAGTGCAAAAATTATTACAGCCATCTTCTATTTTTATACTTTCACGTATATTTTTTCCTAATTTTAGACTTCTTTTTTGGTGATATTTTTTTACCTCACCAATATTTATACTATCTACTTTAAATTTTTTATTATTACTTTTTTCATATTTATTAACAATATCTACAAGATCATCTTTTTTATCGTTACCTACAATAATATCAACAAATGGAAGACTTAGTTCTTTATCTAAAGAATTTACAAGCTCACTATAACAACCTACCATTACTGTGACCGATTTTGGATTTATTTTCTTTGCTTTAGATGCTATCTTTCTAGATTTTCTTGTCGCAAGATTAGTTACTGAGCATGAATTTATAATATATATATCTGCTTTATCTTCAAACTCTTTTATCTTGTAACCTGCATCTTCAAATTGCTCTTTTATAAGATTTGTTTCATACTGATTAACTTTGCAGCCAAGTGTATAAAAAGCTACTCCTTTCAAGTTTTGTACCTACTTTCTAAATTAATTAACACGTAAAATTATACCATGATACATTAATTTATTCAATAACTGTGCTTAAATAGCCATATTTTTATAGTCAAAATACAATTAACAAGTAACTTAATTTCAAGATAAATACAAAACTTTAAGTGATATTTGATAGTTATTTTTAACCTAATATGACATAACGGATATGCTAAAGTAATTTATTACTAAAATTTTAGGTAAAAATAAAAAACGATTATGTAACCGTTTTTTATTAATGTATTATTTTCTTATGTAATCAAAATTTATATATTAGACCTCCAAACTTTCCTTAGTTTCTAATATTTTATAATTTATATTAAATGTTTCAAAATTCTTTTTCATATATTCCAAATCAGTTGGGTATTTTTCATTATCCATATGGGTTGGTAAAACCAATTTTGCACCTAAAGCTTTTGCAAATAGTGAAGCTTCATAACTAGACATTGTTAGTCCATGAGCTGTAACAGGTAAAGCAACAATATCAGCTTTGTAATCATTGTTAAAGCAGATAGTATCGCTTGTTATATATAATCTTGTATTGTAATCATCAATTATATAACCTACATTTTCAAATATCTCACCACCATTTTTTAAGTTTGGATTATAACCGTGAATAGCCTTTACAACCTAAATACTAATATCATCTAAAGATATATTATCATTTTCTTTAATAATATTAATTTTTAATTCAGGATAAGTATTTTGAACTTCTAAAGTAGAATAAATAGGAGCATCAATGTTTTTAAGTACATCATAATTTACATGGTCTCCATGCTTATGAGTAAGTAGAATAACATCAGCTTGTTTCCATACATTAAAGTATTCTTCATTATATTTTAATTTTCCGGCATCTACTAATATTTTTTTGCCTTTTGTTTCAATAAATATACATGATTGTGGATATTTAGTTATTTTCATTTATTTCATTCCTTTCATAAAATATACTCTCTAAAAAGTATTTTTAATATTTTTTTATTTATAATTAAATATTTCTTTTATAACCTCTTTAACCTCTGATATATCAGTTAAAGTATTTATTTTATCCCTATATTTTGCTGAGCCCTTCATACCTTTTAAATACCAATCTATATGTTTTCTCATTTTAAAGCATGCTATTTTTTCATATTCATATTGTACAGCGTAATCAATATGTCTTAATATAACATTTAGCTTTTCTTCATTTGATGGAGTATATTTTTCACACCCTAATATTTCCTTAAATATCCAAGGATTACCAAGTGCACCTCTTGCAATCATAATACCATCACACTTAGTATACTCAAACATTTTTTCAGCACTTTCTAAATCTACAATATCCCCATTTCCAATTACAGGTATACTTACTGCCTCTTTTACCTTTTTTATTATCTCTAAATCTGCTTTTCCGTGAATAGTATTCTTTTCTTGTTCTACCATGCACTGTAATCATAGATACTCCTGCTTCTTCTGCAATTTTAGCAAGCTCTACAGCTGTTATTGTATTTTCATCAAAACCCTTCCTTGTTTTTAAGGTTATAGGTTTTTTTGACGCCTGTACAGCCTCAGTAAGTATCATCTTTGCTTTTTCTAAATCAAGAAGAAGTCCTGCCCCATCACCATTTTTAACAAGTTTAGGAGCTGGGCATCCCATATTTATATCTATAATATCCACATCATCGTTGTCATTTAATTTTTTTACCATATCTTTAATACTTTCTACATCACTGCCAAAAATCTGAACTGCAGATGGTCTTTCAGATTTGTCTAAACTCATAATTTTTTCTGTTTTTTCACTTTTAAAAGACATTGCCTTACTACTTGCCATTTCTGTAAATGTAAGACCAATATCAGGAGATATCTCTCTTACAATTTTTCTAAAAGGCACATCAGTAATTCCAGCCATAGGTGCTAAAAACACATTACTTTTTACTACTACATTTCCTATTTTTAAGCTTTTTAAGTAACTTTTAAGCATATATTTCCTTCCTAAATTCCATAATACATTTTTCCTTTATATTTATATCCCTTTAGATAATATACATTATTTGAATTTTCAGCTACAACAAATACATCTTTATTACTTACAGTTCCTCTTCCATTTTTTATATTAGAAAAGTCATTAAGCTTATTTACATCAACTACATATAATTTATTTTTACTATCTCCCTTTTCTATTACTTCATTCGCAAAATCTGACGTATAATTATTATATAATATAGAATCATTACTGCTAAGTGTTGGCAAAGTTCCATTTTCTAACTTATATGCATTTATGCTATTTGAGGCAACAGTTACCATAGTTTTAAAATCATCAAGTTTTGCATCACTTATATATCCTGAGCCAATTATTACAGATGATGTAAGAAGAAGTAGCATAATAGCTATTGATATTGCAAGTATAGTCATTGTTATACCTTGTCTATTTTTCATATATTTCCTCCAAAAATTTATTATTTAAATTATACCCTAAACGTCTTAAATATACAAGTAATAAAAAGCAAAAAACTCACAAAGTATTACCTTTGTAAGTTTTTACTACACTAATCTTTAAATCGTCTGGATATGTATTGTATAATCCCTTAAAAAATCAGCTTTACCCTTAAGCTTAATTAGTTCGTTTACTTTTCTTTTAGAACACATAGAGGCAAACTGTTCTAAAAAAGATTCAACACTTTCGATATAATTATCGATTCCTTCATCAAGTTTTGAATAGTCATGATTTAAGTCAATTATACCTCTTTCAAATTCGTCTATGAATTTTTTATGGTAATCCAAATGCAGTTTATATAATTGTTTATAATATTTTTTAAATTTCCGGCGCATTTTATCTACACATATTTTACAAACTAGCCACGAATCTAAATTGAACTTCTTAACTATAACTATACAAGTAATATATGTAAGTCCAACCATCAAACAATTAAATATATCATTAGCCATTTTATGTCCTCCTAATTGTTTTTTATAAAGATTAATAGATTTAATATTTTTAATCAACATTTGTTATAAATGATTCAATTTTATCATGCATAATTCTAATTTTTCTTAGCTGTCTAGCAGAAAACGGCGGATATACATCATTTTCATTAATAACTGTTTCTGCCATCGATATAAATGAATATATATATGTTTTTAAAATTTCTCTTTCAAATTTATTGTTAGTATAATTCAACATTTTACACATTTGACGAGTAGTAGTATATAAGATATATAACCGTTCCATTCTTTCATTTTGAATATACCTTATACTCGTAATGTCACTTCTTTTATAAAGAAAGTATGATAAAGCCAAAACTCCTAAAATAGTAACAACAAAAGCAATAACATTAAATAATTCCATTTAAATTAGATCCTCCTAAAAATTATTTTTCCATAACTATTTCATTGTTGTAAAAGCCTCTGTTATGTGCTTTACATATGCATTTACATTATTAATCATTGCACCTGCAATTGTCTTTTTTATAAAGGACTCATCTTTAGTACGTAATCCTCTGAAATCTAAAAATTTTGTGCTATAACGTTTCTGTTTGAAATAATTATATTTTCTCATTTAAGTATACCTCCATAATATTTAATTAATAAACATCAGATATATTTATTAAATTAATAATATTACTTACATTATTTGCAATGTTTTTTAATCTTCTGTTCTTTATAATTCCTCTAAAAATGCTACATTCCCAATATTCATTATATAGTTCTAAAGTACATCTTCCTTCATTTTCAATGTTATTTCCAAGCAAAATAGCATATTCTTCTTCAGGAAAAACAAGATCTTTCCATTTATTATAATCATCTATAACTGAACTTAGATGAATACTTAAAACCTTGTAAATAGCCGAATAATACATTAATTCATTAGTAATATATAAAAAAGCTCCAATAACTGCGATAATTGTACTAATAAATACTAATGTATCATCATTTCCCATTAATATTTCTATAAAGCCCATAATTGCAACAAAGATGCTCATAACTAAGCATAGCCATTTTTTCTTAAATAGAGTTTTCACTTTCTAATCCTCCAAAAAAATTATTTTTTATGCCTAAAAAGCATAAATAGAGTTAAGTTTTAAATTTGTAGATATTATATCATTATTTTACATAACTTTCAACTTTTTATTGTAATTTACTTAATATATTAAACAAAAAAGTTACTAGCAAAATTTGCCAGTAACTTTTTTAACTCATAATCCTTACTTCATAAGCTCATCATAGTATTCATCTATGAATTCTATGCTATCTTTTACATTTTCAGGCTTAAGATCAAGAAGGATTTCTCTTACAAAGCTGTCAAACTCTTCCTTTATTTTTCTTTCAGCCTCCGTAAGATTTTTTCTCGCCTTGCAAGACTCACCATGAGAGAACTTTTGAAGTCCGTAGTTTTTCTCTACGTGCTTGATAATAAGATACTGAAGTGCTTCCACAGTGGAGGCTGCTGTTTCATTATCATCAAGACTTATGCTGAAACTTACAGTATTCTTTTTAAGAATTAGGAAACCGTAAGCATATACAGGATTTTCTCCATATCCACCAAGGTCTTTTGTAATTTCAACCTTTCCAAGAAGCTCCAGATGATCTAATACATCATTAATCGTTAAAACCTTTATATCCTTATAATTCTCTTGCTTATTTCTTATGGTATCTTGGATATGAATCTGTTCAGCATATTTTCTAAGATTCTCTATGCTAGTATCTCGCTTTGCATCCAACCTAGCTCTAACTTCAAACAAAATTCTTTCCCCTGAAGGTAAAACATACTCTTTAACCTCAGTAGTAAAAAGAGTTTTTAAGTCAATACTTACTACTTTGTTGTGATCGTAAAGTGATGTCTTTACTTCATATATTTTACCATCAATCGAGATTTGCTCTCTTTCAGCAGGCCTAGAATATGATGAGCCAAAAAGCCTTTTATAACTTCTTTCCTCTTCCATGAACTTTTCCTTAAGTTCCTCATACCTAGGATGATCATGGAAATATTCAATATCTTCGCTCATTTGAATACTTCCATACTTTTTTGTAGTTCTTACTTTTATCGCATCTTGAATAGAAGAGTAACTCTCTTCTATATTAACTGTTATGAGCCAGCTCGGAATATTTTTAAGGAAAGTCGCCGTGGATATCTTGGTTGCAAAACCAAGAATATTCAATCTCTGCTTATACCCGTACCTGCCATTTATCTCGATAATCCTAGGAATACCTACACAAAATTCTGTATAACCTATGCAGCTCTTTCTATCAAGCATAAAATTGACATCGTTACTTGACTTAAATTTGTTATCATACCATCCCAATCTCTTGTACACATGAGATACAAGGCCAGTTACACATGAACGTATGATATCCTCTCTGTTTCCAGATGATGTAAGCTCTACGATACCATACAAGGTTTCTTTAAGCTTTTTAAGGTGCTCTTTTATTCTGAAGAAGTTTTTCTTGTTTATACCTAACTCCTTAAAATCAATGAACTTTAAAGAATTAATATAATTCCACACATCCATTTCTGCTAAAAGATCACTTTCCTGCTCACGAGTAAATCTATAATACGCTGTGTCTTTCGAAAGCAGGCTGCCCATCTCCATAATAGCAGCAATAGTAATTACATCTTCTGTAACTGAGTATTTTTCTGCCTCAATAATCATTCTTGAAAATTGAGGAGATAAAGGAATCTTTGCCATCTTAACTCCAAGCTCAGTAACATTGCCTTTTTCATCAGTAGCACCAAGTATCCTAAGTTCTTCTTTGGCATTTTTTATAGCTTCTCTATCAGGTTGATGGAAAAACTCAAGCTCCTCTGCATCAAGACCAACTGCTGCCATCTGCAAAACAGATCTGTCAAGCAAGCTTCTTTGTATCTCGGGAACAGAGTACTTTTCTCTTTCATCAATCTTTACATCAGAACAGAGAATATATTTACCACCCTTTGTCCTTCCAGCTCTTCCTTTACGCTGCATTATATCAGCAATGCTGATATCAATAGTATAAAGTCCTTGAACTCCATTTTGGGCGATAGAGACGTTTGCCTTGCCTGTATCAATTACAACATCAATATCAGGTATTGTAATCGATGTTTGAGCAATATTGGTGGATATTATAACCTTGCTGCGGTTATATTCAAGGAAGCACTTTTTCTGCTCATCCCAATCAATTTCTGAGTGAAGAGGAAGAAGTGTAGCATCAACTTTCATGTCAGAAAGAGTGGTAATAACTTCCTTTATTTCTTTCTTGCCAGGAACAAATACCAAAATATTTTTCCGTTTTTCAATGTTTTCCTTAATGGAATAAATGAGTCTATCTGCATCTCTTTCTTCTACTTCTACATCATAGAGATTACCAGGAACCTGCAAAATCTCGGTAGAATTTTCAAAAAATTCAGCGAGTTTCTCACATTCCATAGTTGCGCTCATTAAGACCACCTTAGTATTCCACTTGTATCTAACATGCTTGCACCATGCCACCAAGCACTCAATGTTATTGTTCCATTCATGGACTTCATCCACGATAAGAACATTTTGTGAGCTCCTTTCACCTTTATTTTTATCAAATATAGTACGAACGAGCTGCAATCCATCAGTGCAGTAGAGCAGTTTACTTTCCTTGGAATGACACTTATCATAAGCTGTCATATAGCCTACTTCGTTACCAAGATCTGTGCACAGCTCTTCAGATACACGCATGGCCAAAGTTTTTGCGGCCATAATCCGTGGTTCTGTTACAACCACTCTATTATACTGCTCAGTCAAAAACTTAGGTACCTGTGTAGATTTGCCAGCGCCGGTCTCTGCCGATATAATTGTAAAATCATTATTCTGTACAGTTCTTAAAATCTTATCCTTATACTCTACAATTGGTAATACCATATTATTTTTCTCCTTTAAAATTTCTTAAGAATTTTTATTTCATACAATTTAATTATATCACATTTTTATGTAAATTTCAACATATTATATACATTAATACAAAGTAACTAATATTTATAATATATAAAAAAGCTACTAACTTTTTAGTTAGTAGCTCTTATTTTTAGATAAGTCTTGTAAACGCCCCTTTTGGGCCAAAAAAGCAAGGTTTAGTGCACTTAAATTCAGGTATAGGGAATGTACAGCGAGGTCCCTTTGAGTATGGAAGCAGCTGGTTATAAAGGACTTCATTGTCTTTTACAGCCTCTAAATACCTATCCATAATTGCTTTTGTTTGCTGCATAGTTTCAAGCTGCGCTGCTCCACAAAGACGTTCCTTGCATTTTTCAATGAAATTTTCTATTGTTCCTCTTTCATTAACTTTAACAAGCATACCCTGTGGATAATATTTTTCAAGAGAAGAAATATCTTTAATCCATTCTTTCTCAAACTTAGTACCACGTATTATTAAAGGTACATAATACTTAGGTATGTCAAGTAATGATATTTCATAATCAAGAGTCCTATGTCTATGCACTTGTGCAAAAGAAGAAAAGCTTTCAAAATAATTTATACAGTAATTCTCACCAAATTCTTCATTTCTTTCTCTTTTTACAAATAAAGAAAACTCTCTTCCCTTCATAGATGTATCTAAGCCTTGAACTCTAACATCAGGCATTTCTGATAAAAATTCCTTAAATACATCTTTTACCTTTTTGTTAAAATCTGTATCTTCAGCCTCTTTTATAAATTTTTCTGCCCAATACATAATATAATTTATCTGCCTAAAATCAGCTGTATATTCCATGTTTGTTGATGGAGTAAATACACTTATTAAGTATCTTGCATTTTCTTGTGCCTTCTTTTCTACATCGCCTTCTTTCATTTCAGGATATTTTTCACTTATTAGCTTTTTATAGATTTCAATCCATTTTTCATAAAGCCCTTTTTCTTCTTCAGAAGCCTTCATCTTCGTATACCTTGCAGACTTTTCAGAGGTGTTATAATCCTTTTCATTATTTAAAAGTATTGCAAGTATTTTAGGTACACCATCAAGATAGAAGTTATAAGTTACATGTCCAAATACACTATGGTGTCCAGATTCTAAGGTACATTTAATTCTTTTTTGAGTATCCTCAGCACTTTGACTAAAAATATCAGAAAGGCTACCTTTCATATAACATATAGCGGCAGATCTTCCTGAAAAGTCTAAAGCTTCTTCTTTAGTTAAAGTAAATCCCGGTTTAGTTGATGCAATTATCTTAATATTCATTGCAACATCTCCTTTTCATAATTATTTTAAGCTATAAATATTAAAGCTGAATAAATTCTATCACACACAATACCAAAATTCAACATTATTTGAAAATTTTGCTTTTAAATAGTTTTGATATAAAAAATAACACAGACTTTAGATTTTCTAGAGTCTGTGTTTTTCTTAATTACTTAGATATATCTTTCGGATTTTGTTTCATTAAATTACCTTAAATTTTAAATTTTTTATCACCTAAAAATAGCAAATTATAAATTTTCATGAAATTTAGTAAAAAAACTAAGGCCTGAGATAATCTCAAGCCTTTCATTTTATTTTTTCACCAAGTCTGGAACTTCCTTAGAAGAATACTCTGTAAATTCTTAAACATTCTTAATAATATTTTGTTTTGCAGCTTTTTTTTGTTTTAAGGTTTTATATGTCAAATATTTCTTATGATTAGACAATAATATATCATCATGTCTTATAAGATCGTCGATATCAATAGTATGTACATTGGGTATTATACCAGCTAAATCGACACTTCCATATAAAGCCTTTGATAATTTAAAATCCCATTGATTATTTTTATCATAGTGCCACCATTCACCATTATATGGCTCTAATCCTATACGTCTATGTCTTGCTAAATTACACATCACTCTTCTATTAAGTAGAGCTTCTAATTCACTGTCACTTAAATTTTCTCCTGCTTTTAATTTATCCTCAAAATAAGCTAAATTAGAAACTAATCTAAAATCGTCAAAATTACAACCAAAATTAAGTTCATTTCCATATTCATCACAAATAGAAAAATCTATTGCTCCACCTGTATTATGTGTAGATGGTTTTTTTGGGTCTTTAGATGGTAAAGAAACATATTTATTGGTTATAGCTTCTAATTGTTTGTGAGTACATCCTTCATTTTCTTTTTTAGCTTGTTCTATTTTATATTGAGTATCATATAAAAATTGTTGTACTTCAATAGGTCTATATCCATCATATACTATAATTCCATATTGCTTTGGTAGGTATTCCAAATATTCTAATAATGATTTTGCTACTGCCAGTCTAGTATAAACAATAGGACTTGATTTATCTATCCCTTTTTCATAATATGCTGGTTTAGAAAAAATTCTATTATGTAATTGAAGTATTTGTTTTGTTTCATTATTAAAACTATTAAATGCAACTAATGGTTCTTTTGTTTCCAATATTGGCTTTTGTTGCCAACCATCTTTATCGGGAATATTTGAAATCGGCATAAAAATAATTTGAGGTGCGTGTATATAATTTATTAAAAATTTACTATTTAAAATTAATTTGAGCATTCTTTTTTTATATTCTTTAGTTACACCTTTCAAACCTTCTATATCAGTATTAAATATGCTATCTTCCAATGTATCTATGTCTTCAATAAT
>CAZXLZ010000002.1:0-44985 GCA_964642045.1 uncultured Clostridiaceae bacterium | reverse complement strand
GGTTGTATTTAAAGTAACAGCAAATAGTGTTTCAAAAGTACCATTTATACAAAATTTTAAGAATGATAGTTCTATACAAATGCAGCTAAAAGAAGAAAATTTTAGTAATATCTTAGAAAGTAAGTGTGAAACTATTACGTCAAGGGAAGATGTAATGCTACCAAATGAAAATTCTGACTTTGGTGAGATACTTAAAATAACAACAGATATTATTAACACTGAATCAAAGCAAAGTTATAATAAACTTCTTGTTAAAGGTGATATTTTAGCTAAAATATTATATTTAACAGATACACCTGAAGAAATGAGTGTAAAAACAGTAAAAATAACAGTGCCATTTACTGGTATGATTGAGTTTAGTAATATTAGAGATACTTCACTTTTTGATGTAAGATATAGTATAAAAGATTTTAATGTAAAGCAAAATGTTGATATAACAAGCAATAAAACTTTAGATATTGATTATCAAATAGCTGTATGCGTGACAATGTATGAAAAAGAAACAGTATCATATGTAGATGATTTTTACAGTGAAAGAAAAGAATTGAAGTACGAGTCAGAAAGTTCAAAAGTAGTTAAGTCTGTAGAAACAGTAACGAAGGATATAGAAATTAGAGATACTTTAGAAAATGCACTTTCAAAAGGTTTTAACATGATAGATTATGATATTGATACAAGTTATTTAGTAACAAAAGATGAGGGAAAAAATTTAAGTATAGAGGGAAATTTAAAACTAAGCATACTTTCACAAAATGAGTCTAATATGGAACTCGAGAGTAAGACTATAGATATACCCGTAAGTGAAAAATTTGAAGTAGAAGAGATAGGAGAGGATTCTAAAGTAAATGCTTATATTAGCGTAGAAAATGTTTCTTTAGAACAGCAATCAAGAAATATAAGTGCTAAAATTTTACTTAGATTAAATATTGTTATAGATAACATAATTGACATATCATTTATAGAGGATATTGATGAAGAAGAACTTGATGAACTAAATTTAGACAGTATGAGCATATATGTTGTAAAACCTAATGATACACTTTGGTCAATAGCAAAAAAATATAAAACTACAGTGGAGAAAATAGCTACTATAAATAATATTGAAAATCCAAACTTAATACTTGAAGGACAAAAACTTTTAATTATAAGATGATGAGATTTAAGTATTATAAAAGATGCATAAGACAAATGACATTTAAAAAGTCATTTGTCTTTATTTTAATACTTTCATTTATTATTATAGTAGCAATTAGCATATATTTAAAATCAATTCCTGTAATTAAAAGCTTTTGTGAGTCTAAAGCAAGATATATAGCACTTGATGCAACCAATAAATCTGTTATTGAAAACATAGATGGAATAACATATGATGATTTAATAAAAATAGAAAGAGATGAAAGTAATAAAATTACATCTATTAGTGCAAATACTATGGAGTTAAATAAACTTGCGACTAAGATTTCAATTGATATAAAAGAGAGAATATCTAGTATTAAAGAGTCTGAGGTGACTGTTCCACTAACAAGTATATTGGAGATAAAATTACTTAGTGGAATGGGACCAAACCTTAAATTTAGACTAATTCCTAGCGGTAATGTTACTGCTATATTCAAATCAGAATTTGAGCATACTGGAATAAATCAAACAAGACATAGAATATATATTGAGGTTACAACTAAAGTAAGATTTTTATCACCAATATCAATAGAAAGTCAAGAATTTGTAAATCAGATAAATATAGCTGAAACTGTACTTGTTGGAGATATACCAGAAAGTTATTATAATATAACTGGAATGGAAAATTTATCCGTAAATGATGGAGTAGAATTTTTACCATAAAATTGACAAATTTAAAGCTTAAGTATATAATAACTATGTATATGTAATATTTGTGTATTGGAACTTATTCCACGAATCTTATAGTAGAACTATATTTTTATATAGTAATATTACATATTACTACAGTAGGATTTCAATCCTACTGTAACTATTTTTATAGGTGATAATATGTGGTATAGTTATTTTTCAAAAATTAGAAAGAAATATAATATGAGATTAAGTACGAAAAGACCGTTAGTTATAAGACTAGATGGAAAAGATGTAACTAAGAATAGAAGTATAAATATTTTGGATGATTATAAAGGTTCGTTTTCATATGCGTTTAGAAACTCTGCTAAATATTTTACAGAAAAATATGGAGGATACTGTATATTTGGAAGTGATGAGATAAGTTTTATATTTACAGAGCCAAAAATTTTCTTTGAAAAACTTGGATCAGATGAAGCTAATTATTCTAATGAGTGTATATCAATTTTTTCACAGTACTTTTTTGACTATTTTAATAATATGTATGAAAAAGATAAAATATTTTTTCATGCTAAGTGTTTCTCTGTGCTAGATGAGAAGGTTAATTCTTATATAAGGTATAGGATGAAAACTATAACTAACGTAAACGCAACTAGATTTCTTATAACTAATAGTGAATATGATCCGAATTTAAAACTTGATGAAATGATAAAAAGGTGTAAAAGTAACTCTCAGTATAGTTATGTACAAAATACACTTTATGGTAATTTATATTATAACGGAAATAAAATAGATTTGAATAAGTTCTTAGATGGAAATATTGAAATAATAGATAAGGTAGAAGATGCAAATGATAACTTTAATATTGATGATTTTGATATAGAGGTTTAATTTATTCATGAGAGATTTAAGTTTTATTAAAAATGGAATTATAGCACATAGAGGACTATATAATAATTCTTTAAGAGTGCCAGAAAATTCTATCTTAGCATTCGAAAAAGCTATTAAAAATGGTTATAGCATAGAGCTTGATGTTCATGTATTAAAAGATGGAAAAGTAGTAGTTTTTCATGATGATAGCTTGCTAAGAATGACAGGAGTAAACAAGAAAATAAAAGATACTAATTATGAAGAGATAAAAGATTTAAAACTTATGGGTTCTAATGAAAAAATACCGCTTTTTAGTGAAGTGCTTAAAATAGTAAATGGAAAAGTACCTATATTAATTGAACTAAAATATGATACAAAATTAGGCAGCCTTGAAGATAAATTAATGGAAACATTAAAAGAATATAAAGGAAAAATTGCAGTTCAAAGCTTTAATCCATTATCTATTTATTATATGAAAAGAAAATATCCTGAAGTTATTAGAGGTCAAATTTCTTCTGACCTTAAAGAAGAGAAAATGAACTTTGGCGTTAGGGTTATTTTAAAAAATATGTTATTTAACTTTTTAACGAAGCCAGATTTTATATCTTATGATATAAGGAGTTTGCCAAATAGAAAGGTAGAAAAATATAGAAAAAAACATCCAGTTTTGTGTTGGACTATAAGAAATAAAAAAGAGTTAGAATTTGCTAGAAGATATGCTGATAACTTTATTTGTGAGAATATAAATTAATATTTAACTAAAAATGTAAGGAATTAAAATAAAAAACCGAGAAACAATTGTGTCTCTCAGTTAATTTAATGAAACCTTTTTATGCTTCTGCATTTTTAATCTCTATAATAAGATTTTCTATTCGGCAAACCTTGTCTTCGAGGTGGTAGATAACGAAAGTTTTCATCTTGTCATCCAAAACAAGCTTTTCAGCCATAAACTGATCATAAGATTTAAGCACATTTTCCAAATTATCAATCAGATTAACAAATCTTTCCAATAACTCGAAAGATTTAAGCTTTGTTGTTACAAGGTGTATAAACATCACTTCGAATTTCAAAAGCGATTCATCAATAATGGGATTAGTTTTGTAATGCTCAATCCTAGCTATGTTATCCAAAAGAGTGTCAATAACGGAAATAGCCTCAGGGATAAAGCAATCAGTAATATTAACATTTAAGTAATATCGACCACTACCAGAATAGCTGTTGTTAATTGTGTAAAAAGATTTAACAAATCCATTGAGCAACAGAAATGCCTGCTGAGTGGTAAAAGTGTTTGTGTTTGCATTTGTGTTTGTAATCATGTTGTTCATAATATAATCCTTTCTGATTTAAAAAAAATTTCACGATTTTAGTGTGGTTTCTTAATTTATAAAATAATTATCACACAATCGTGAGATATCTTTGTTCTGCATAGTTAGCAGCTCTTTGATATCAATATTATGTTAATTATAACATTTTTTCTTTTTGAAGTCAATAGTTTTTAATAAAATCATGTGGAATTATGTAAATTTTTATTTGTTTTCCTTATTATATTAGAATAAATTGTAGAGAGTATTTGGATAATAAATCAATTTTTAAAATCTATTGAAAAAAAAGTAAATTTATGTTATAAAAATAAATATTATAAAAGGTGAGTATATGGTGAAAAGTAGGAATGAGGCTTTATATAAGTTCTATAGAGCCGTTGGATATGATTATCTGTTTTATACTGTTATATCATTTCTTTTTTTAACTCAAACAAAAGGACTTTCAGTAGGTCAGATTATGTATATATCTGCAATATATTATTTAACACTTGCTATTTTTCAAATACCAGCAAGCTATATTGTAGAAAAAATGGGCTTAAAGAAAGCGCTTATACTTGGTAATTTGTTTTGGGTTGTGCATGCTATAATAATAATTCTAGCAGATAGATTTATAATATTTGCATTTTGCGAACCTATAAGTGCATTTGGAAGTGCCCTTAAGTGTCTTACTGAAACTCAGATTTTATATGAAAGTCTTAAAAAGTCAAATAATGCTAAGAATTTTTCTAAGATAGAGGGAAGTGGAGTAGCTGCATATTATGTAGTAGAAGCTCTATCATGTATTTTTATTGGAAGTTTATTTGAAATAAATAACTATATTCCAATATTTATGACACTTGCAGTATTTATTATTTCACTTATTACATCTATGTTTTTTGAAGAAGTGGAAAATGAATCTTCTACAAGGGTAGAGTTTAAGGAATTTAAGAATGATTTTAAACAGATTTCTAAAAGTAAAAGGATAAAATCAATATTTATATATGTCATTGTAATGTCTGGGATAATAGGGGTTATGAAGACACTTCAAAAAGATACAATAGTTTCTTTAGGTGCGACTGCTATGGAGTACTCATATATATTTGCAGTGTTAACATTTTGTGTTGGAATTGGCTCAAAATCTCAGTACTTAATAGAAAAAATTACAAAAAGAAAGACTTTAACATATTTAGGATATGTATATACAGGACTCCTTGTAGCACTAGGAGTATTGGTAATTTCTTTATCTAAAATTAATTTGCATATGGCAATGGTAGTTTCAATTGCTATTTTGATAGTACATAATTTAACGCAAGGTATATACAGGATATCTGTAAAGAAATATATAAATAATTTTACAACCCGTAAAATAAGGGGGAAGATTTTATCACTATTTTATATCTGTGAGGGAGTAGGACAAGCAGTAATGCTTGCTATATGTGGATTTATGACTGATATAACAAGTACTAATATTACACTTATAATTTTTGGAATTTTAACGTTAGTTGCAATATATTATATACTAAAATATATGAAAAAACATTTAGGATTAAATCCAGAAGAGTATCCAGAAAATGATATATTTGGAGTTAAAATAAAAGAAAATAAGGTTAAGGAAGAAAATAAAATGGATATAGGTCAGATGCTTGGGGAAATTAAGGACGGAAGTAGAGTAGAAGTAAAATAGAAATAAAAACGTAAGGTAAGTAAGCACTTACTTTACGTTTTTTATTTTCTAAAAGTGGTATAAGTTAATATATGTAGGTATAAATAGAAGGTAAAAATTACTCCTTGCAAATAGATATTGTTTATGGTATAATAAACACATATTTTAGGAGGATAAATATGAAATGTATTTTATTATGTGCAGGATACGCAACTAGGCTCTTCCCACTTACAGAGAACTTTCCAAAACCACTTCTAAAAGTTGGTGGACGAGCTTTGCTTGATTATATATTAGATGAGGTTAATACCATCGATGAGGTTGATAAAATATTTATTATAACAAATAATAAATATGCTCATCATTTTGAAGATTGGACAAGACAGAAGAATAATATAAAACCAATAGAAGTTATAAATGATATGACTTTAAGTAATGATGATAGATTAGGTGCTATAGGAGATATATCATATACTATTGAAAAAGGAAATATAGATGATGATTTACTTATAATTGCTGGCGATAACTTATTTACATTTAATTTAAAAGACTATGTTGATTTCCAAAAGACTAAAAACGCACCTTGCGTTACAGTAAGAGAAGAAAATGATATTAATAAATTAAAAGGACTAGGTGTTGCAACTCTTGATGAAAATAATAAAATTGTAAATTTTGTGGAAAAACCTCAGGAGCCACAAAGTAAATATGCTGTTTATGCTGAATATTTATACCCAAAAGAAGTTTTACCACTGTTTAAAGAATATTTGTCAGAGGGTAATTCAAATGATGCACCAGGAAATTTTGTAGCTTACCTTTGCAAGAAAATGCCAACGTATGCATATGTATTTAAAGGTGAGTGCTACGATGTTGGAACACATGATGCACTAGCATATGTAAACGAATTATATAGTAAAAATAATTAAATTTTCTTAAGATAAATAATAAATGTACAAAAGATATAAATAAATATTAAATATATAAAAGGTTTGAGTGATAAGATGAGTGTTAGTAAAATTTCACGAGGACTAGTTGTATGTATTTTCACACTTTTTATATTGATTTTAATTGGACTTGACATATATGCAATTATTCAAGATAGTGAAATGAAGATTGAAAATATCTATTTAAAACTTTTGTACATTTTTGCTCTAGTAGCAATAATGGTAGTATATTCAATTGTAAAAGAAGAATTTTCTAAAAGAAATTTAAATAAGATAAAAAGCATAATTATTAGATATACCATAATTCTTGTTATAGCTTTTATTATAAAAGTTTTTATAGGAGTATTTATAGATAATGAAAAAAGTATAACTAATTCCATAGTTTATGCGATTTTAGCTCTTTTAAATGCTATAATATTAAAGAAAATAATATACAATATATCTAAAAGTGATGTCCTTTCTGTTATAGGTATGATTATGTATATGTTTTTGCCACATATTGCCATATCATTTGAAGATGTCATTATTTCATATATTATTGTAAGTGTTATACTTTTAATAATAATGTTTATAGAAAAAATAATTGATGAACTTAAGCAAATTGGTATCAAAAATCACAAATATATACTTTTTTCAGTAACTTTAGGAGGACTTATAGCTGTATCAATGGTACTTGGTATAAATTCTTTTATATGGATAATAATAGCAGCTTTTAGCCTTATTTGTACATCAAATTTGGATAGAACTCATATTAATTTCCCTAATAAATTTATAAATACACTAAGACAAAGAAGTAAGGAATTACTATACCGTTTTGAAAGAATATATATAAACAAAATATTTATATCGCTTACTTTTATAATAATAGTAGCAATTCTAGTATACTTTGGAATTTCTTACGTTATATATAATATAGTAGGAAATGAAACAATTAGTACATATCTTGCTGGTATTAAAGTTAGCAATAATTTAGCAAATAGTATAAATACTATAATAAGTGGAAAATACATAGATATACTTACAAATTTGAAGCTGCTAGTTTCTAGTTCTAAAATATATTCTTTAATTCTTATAATATATATAATTTTTATAGAATTTTTGAATGTAGCATTAAGAAGAAAATATGATACAAAATCAACTATTATAAAAGTTATATTTGTAAGCGTTGTTTTATCATATTCTATATTTAATTTGAGATATAATATATATACTCAAGTTATGCTTGTATTTCTGATTTTGATAGCTATAATAAATACAACCAATTTATATTTAAATAGAGATGAAAGAATAAAATTATTAGATTCAAAATAAAAAAGAAGGAGGAAAAACTTTAAGTGCCATATTATTCAGAAGATTTTATTGAAGAAGTAATATCACAAAATGATATAGTCGATGTAATATCGGAATATGTAACACTTACTAAGAGTGGGAGAAACTTTATGGGACTTTGCCCATTTCATAAAGAAAAATCTCCTTCTTTTTGCGTTTCTATAGATAAGCAGATTTTTAAATGTTTTGGTTGTCTAAAAAGTGGGAATGTTATAAAATTTGTAAGAGAAATTGAAAATATGGATTTTTTGGAAGCTTTAGAACTGCTTGCAGATAAAGCACATATAGATAAATCAAGATATGTTATAAATTCTCAAAGTAGCGGTCATAAGAATAAAAATGCTGATTTAAGAGAAAGTATTTTAAATATAAGTAAAGATGTAGCTAAATATTATCATAATAATTTAATAGAAAATATAAATGAAAAAAATATGCAAATTATAAATTACTTAAATAAAAGAAAGATAGATATAAAGACTATAACAAAGTATGGTCTCGGTTTTGCAAATGGAAAAATTCCACTATTTGAATATTTAAAAAAATTGGGATATAATGAAGAAGAAATATTTGCATCCAGTATAATTATGAAAAATGAAAAAGGGAAAATATATGATAGATTTTTTAATAGACTAATTTTTCCAATATTTGATGTTTCAGGTAAAGTTATTGCATTTGGGGGAAGAGTATTAGACGATTCAAAACCTAAATATTTAAATTCAGCTGAAAATGTAGTATATTATAAAAGTAAACATCTATACATGCTAAATTTCGCAGTTAAAGAAAAAATAGATAAAATATTAATTGTAGAAGGTTACATGGATGCACTTTCACTACAAAAAAATGGAATTAATTATGCTGTAGCATCTCTTGGAACAGCGCTTACTGAAAATCAAGCAAAACTTATAAAAAAATATACAGATAACGTTATAATAGGATATGATCAAGACTTAGCAGGTCAAGAAGCTACAATGAGAGGAATGGATATATTATCAAATGCTGGTATAAATGTTAAGGTGCTAAAACTTGATAGAAAAGATGTTAAAGACCCAGATGAATATATAAATAAATATGGAACTGAAAGATTTAAAAATTGCATTTCTGAAAGTGTGCCACTTGTTGAATATAAAATTTCAAAATTCGAGAAAAATCTTGATATGAATGATGTAACATCAAAAATAAAATTTTTAAATAATGTAGCTATGATTCTTTGTAAAATAGATAATAATATAGAAAGAGAGTTATATATAGATAGAGTATCTGAAAAATATAAAATATCAAAAGATGCAATATTTAATGAAGTAAATAAAAAAATAAATTCTAGTGATGATGTAGAGCATTTAACAATAAGAGATATTGAGCTAAAATCAGGTAAATTATCATCTACAAGAAAGAAAATAGAACAGTATATAATAGCTCTTATGATATGTAAAGATAAAAAAATTTATAAAGTTATAGAAGAAAATATAACAGATGATATGATAACTACATCAGGAATAAGAAAGCTTTATTTATTTATAAAAAAACTAGCTGAGTCTTATGATATAACTAAGATAGATATTTTAAGTAGAATAGAAGATGATGACCTTATAAAAGAAATGACAGATGTAATGTATATAGATAGTGTTGAACTTAATAAGTATAAACTTCTTGAAGATGTTTTAAAATATATGAAGAAGGAAAAATTCTTAAATAGAAGGAAAGAAATTTTTGAGCATTTGTCAGATGCCATTTCAGAAGAAGAAAAACAGCTTCTTCAGATAGAGTTAAATGAGATAACTGTTCAACTTTCTAAATTGAAGTAAAGGAGAAATAATTTATGGGAAAGAAAACAAAAGTAGATGTAGAAGATGTAAATGTTAAACAGGACAAAGAAAAAAATACAAAATCAAATGAAAAATCAAAGCTTATGGAAGAATTTATAAAACAGAATAAGGAAAAAGGTGTTGTTACATATGAGGACATTATAAGTTATATTAATGGTAAGGATTTTACAGAGCAAGATGTATCTTCATTTTATGAAAAATTAGAAAAGTCTGATATAAAAGTAGAAATGGCTGATTCAAAATCTCAAGATGATAAGATTTTTGAGGATGACACAGATGATGTTGATTCTGGTTTAGAAAAATCTCCTGAAAAATCAGTTACAACCCTTGCTGAATTAGATTTGGAACCTAATATTGAGGATTTATCAGAAATAGAAAAAGATATATTACTTGAAGATGTAGCTGATTTCACATACATGGATAATCTAAATACAGATGATCCTGTTAAGCTTTTCTTAAAGGAAATAGGTAACACTAAACTTTTAAGTTTTGAAGAAGAAACTGAACTTGCAACAAAAATGGCTGAAGGTGATGAAGAAGCAAGAAAACAGCTAGTTGAAGCAAATTTAAGACTTGTTGTAAGTATAGCTAAAAGATATATAGGAAGAGGTATGCATTTCTTAGATTTAATTCAAGAAGGAAATTTAGGACTTATAAAAGCAGTAGAAAAGTTTGATTTAACTAAAGGATATAAATTCAGTACATATGCTACTTGGTGGATTAGACAGGCAATAACAAGAGCTATTGCAGACCAAGCAAGAACAATTAGAATACCTGTACATATGGTTGAAACTATAAATAAACTTATCCGTACATCTAGACATTTACTTCAAGTAAATGGAAGAGAGCCATCTCCAGAAGAAATTGCTGAAGAAGTTGAAATGCCAGTAGATAAGGTAAGGGAAATATTAAAGATTGCACAAGAACCTATATCACTAGAAACTCCAGTTGGTGATGAAAATGAAACTGTACTTGGTAACTTTATACAAGATGAAGACGCCCCATCCCCATCAGATCAAGCAGCAGATGTACTTCTAAGAACTCATTTAGAAGAAGTAATGGGAACTCTAACACCAAGAGAAGCAAGAGTTATAAAATTAAGATTTGGCCTTATAGATGGAAGAATGAGAACATTAGAAGAAGTAGGTCAAGAATTTAAGGTAACACGTGAAAGAATAAGACAGATAGAAGCAAAAGCAATAAGAAAATTAAAACATCCAAGTAGAAGTAAAAGACTTAAAGATTTTATGAATACAGAAGTGTAAAATAATAATATGAACTTAAGTTACTATAGCTTAAGTTTTTATTATTATCCATGATTTAGTATATCTTTTTAAGTAATATGTATTATATAAAATTTATTGACGTTGTTTACATAATATAACATAATGTAATATGTATTCAGATATTTATTCTAATATATTAAGATTGGAGGTTTAATTTATAAGTTAATACTTAGTCAAGGAATAATAAATATTTACTTAAGGAGGATATATTATGCAAAATTTTGAAAGTGTACAGAAATGGCCGGAGCATTGTATGGTGGCTGGTTCTGAGGATTTTGGCGAAAAAGTAGAAAGTGAGCAGGCACCAAGTCTCAAAGATATGATTATGCCTATTGACATGGTAGGTGATTTTATCGATAAAAAAGCCTGCACACCTAATTAAAATTATTATAATAAAGACTTCAGTTATGATTTATAACTGAAGCTTTTATTTGTTATAGTACATAAATAAAGAATAGTAAAAATAATAGTAAGTTTTAGTATCTAATAAATTAATAAGGATGAGGTATTATTCAATTAAGTAAACTAAATGTTATAATTTCTTTGACAAATAAGTGTATATATGATATAATTAGAAAAAATAAAAATAGCTAAAATATAATTATTAAGGAGCGTAATTTATGAATAATTCTGTATTATCTAGCGAAAATATGTGTTTTGGAGTTCTTAATTTTAATAGTAAGAGAAAATTAAAATATAAAAAAGTTTCTAAAAGTCCTTATAATGAGAAAGTGGATATTACACTTGAAGATGAATTTGGATTTGTTTTCGAGTGTGAAACTCCAACTAACATCGTTCTTGGGGACTTTAGTCATGTTGTTACACTTCTTTGTCGGAAAGATAAAAAACACTTTTTTGTTATTGATTCTAATGGAAAAGTTGACTTAGAGCATCCTGTTGAAGACAAGTATATTGAATATCCAATATCATTAGAAGAGTTAGGTCTTGATACATGGATGTTTATGTTTGAATTTTTGGGAAAAGAGGCTTATTCTATAATGTCATCAAAATATGTAGGTGTATATGGCAAAGCATTGGCAATATATTGCGTGGCTGTAGAAATAGCTGGGCAAATGGTAAACAGTAAGGATCCAATATGTATTTGATAAGGTAAATTAATAGAAATTCTATATAACTATTTGTCTTTTGAGGTGTCCATATGAAAAATTTAGATAAATCAGTAGAGTTTTTTCTTGCTAGACGAGAAATGAATTTGAAACCTATAAAAATTGTTTATGAGGACATTTTTGGTAATGAGTATTATTTTCCGTATAATACCGGTGGAGGTGAAGAACTTGCAATTACACTTTCTACGATATTCATAAGATACAAAGAGAAATGGTATATGCTTAAAACTAATAATGAAGTAGATTTTGAAAATGAAATAAATATGAATGAATTATATGATATAACTGGTTTTGAAGTTTTAGGAATAGATGTTTCTAAGATATCAATTATTAGTGAGAATAATAAGATGTTTATTCATATAGATGAGGGTTATAAAGAAAGATTTTATAAGATATTTAGCGAGTTCTTAAAACTTAGAAGTGCATATCCTAATTGTCCACGTGTAGATTAAAATCTAGTTTTTTATATGACAGTAATTTTTACTGTCATATTTTTTATGCCCAGTTCAAGGAAAAATCGCTATTGTAAAAAAATCCCCTCTATGTTATAATATCTTTACTTAAACGAAAAAAAGGAAAGATGTGAGAATAGAAAAATGATAAATGTAAGTGATGTAACATTAAGATTTGGAAAAAGAGTATTATTTGAAGATGTAAATATAAAATTTTCACCTGGTAATTGTTATGGAATAATAGGTGCAAATGGTGCAGGAAAGTCAACATTTCTAAAAATCTTAGCAGGTAGTGTAGAAACAAGTAAAGGAACAGTTACTATGAATCCTAAAGAAAGACTGTCTGTTTTAAAACAGGATCATTTTGCATATGATGAATATAAAGTAATAGACACTGTAATAATGGGAAATGCTAGACTTTATGAAATAATAAATCTTAAAAATGAATTATACATGAAAGAAGACTTTAATGATGAAGATGGTATAAAACTTGGAAATTTAGAAGCTGAATTTGAAGAACTTGGTGGCTGGATGGCAGAAACTGATGCAGCAAATCTTTTAAATGGACTTGGAATAGAGATCTCTCTTCATGAAAAATATATGAAAGACCTTTCAGGACCTGAAAAAGTAAAAGTTCTTCTTGCACAAGCACTTTTTGGAAATCCAGATAATCTACTTTTAGATGAACCAACAAACCATTTGGATTTAAATGCAATAGCATGGCTTGAAGAGTTTTTAATAAATTATGAAAATACAGTTATAGTTGTATCCCATGATAGATACTTTTTAAATAAAGTATGTACACATATATGTGATATAGATTATCAAAAAATTAAGTTATATTCTGGTAACTATGACTTTTGGTATGAGTCTAGTCAGCTTGCTCTAAAACAGATGAAAGAAGCTAACAAGAAAAAAGAAGATAAAATAAAAGAGCTTCAAGATTTTATAGCAAGATTTAGTGCTAATGCTTCAAAATCTAAGCAAGCAACATCTAGGAAGAAAATCTTAGAAAAGATTGTACTTGATGAAATAAAACCTTCAACTAGAAAATATCCGTATATAGATTTCAAACCTGAAAAAGAATCAGGTAAAGATATTTTAAAAGTAGAAAATTTAAGTAAGACCATAGATGGTGAAAAAGTTATAAACAATATAACATTTACACTTCAAAAAGGAGATAAAATAGCAGTAGTTTCAGATAATGAACTTGCTAAAACTACACTATTTAAACTACTTACAGGTGAACTTGAGCCTGATAGTGGAACTATAACTTATGGTCAAACTATAAAATATGCATATGTTCCAAAAGATAATAATAAATACTTTGAATCTGATCTTTCTATAATAGACTGGCTTGCTCAGTATTATGATACTAATGATGAAACAATTATTAGAGGATTCTTAGGAAGAATGCTATTTACAGGAGAAGAATCATTAAAAAAAGTAAATGTACTGTCTGGGGGAGAAAAGGCAAGATGTATGCTTTCTAAAGCTATGGTAGAAGGTCCTAATTTAGTATTTTTAGATGAGCCTACTAACCATTTAGACCTTGAATCAATTACTTCTCTAAATGATGGGCTTATAAAAACAAAAGCAGAGGTAATATTTACATCTCATGATCATCAGTTTATACAAACTATAGCAAATAGGATAATTGAACTTACAAGCGAAGGCAAGTTTGATAAGCGTATGAGCTATGATGAGTATTTAGAAGATAGCGATATATTAAAGAAAAAAGAAAATATGTAATAAACAAATGATAAATAAATATATTAAATAGTGAGGAAGTGGTATATATTGGCAGTTAAAAAACAAAGTTTCCTAAAAGGTGTATTTGTTATAATGTTTGCACAAATACTAATCAAACTTTTAGGTTTTGTATATAGAGTAATTTTAACTAATATAAAGGAATTTGCAGATGTAGGAAATAGTTATTATGGCTCAGGATATTCTGTATATGCTTTTTTACTTGCAATAGCAACTCTTGGCATACCTAATACAATGTCTAAACTTGTATCTGAAAAAATAGCTGTTGGAGATAGAAGAGGAGCTCATAAGGTATTTAAAACTGCACTTGTTCTATTTACAACAATTGGAACTATGTTTGGACTTGGAATGTTTTTTGGAGCTGATTTTATTGCTAATAATATATTAAAAAATCCAGGTGTTAAATATACCCTTATGTCGCTTTCTCCAGCTATAATCTTTGTTACTATGACAGCAACTATTAGGGGATATTTTGTAGGTATGGAAAATATGGAAGAATATAGCAAAGCTCAAATATTAGAGCAGGTTATAAATAGCAGTTTTTCTATAATTTTTGTATTTATGCTACTTGGAAGAACTCCAGAGGTTATGGCAGCAGGCTCTACGCTTGCTACAACACTTGCAACACTTACTTCATTTTTATACTTATTTAGATATTATTTAAAAAACAGAAAAGATATATGGAGCGAAATTAAGGCTTCACCTAGAGTAAGAAGTGAGTCTAGATCTCAAATTATAAAGAAACTTATTGCTTACGTAATACCTATTTCATTTGGTAGCGTTATTGTTACACTTTCTAGTTTAGTTGATACTGTAACAGTTGTTAATTGTCTTCAAAAGTTTGGATATTCTTTAGAAGAAGCAAATGTGCAATATGGTATACTTTCAGGAAAAGTAGAAACGCTAAATTCTCTTCCTCTTTCTATAAATGTAGCATTTTCAGTAGCTTTAGTACCTTTTGTATCTAGCGCTATTGCTAAGGGAAGAAAAAAAGAAGCAGTAGATAAGATTAATTTATCTTTAAAAACTTCAGGAATTATTGCACTCCCATGTGCTGTAGGACTTTCACTTATGGCATCAGAAATATTCTACATGTTATTCCCAAATGCTTCAAGTGGTGCTTCTCTTTTACAGGTTCAGGCATATATGGTCGTATTTTCTGTTGTAGCTCAAACTCTTTATGGAGCACTACAAGGAATAGGAAAACTATATGTTCCAGGGATTTGTCTAGCATTTGGAATATTTGTTAAGTATATGATAAATGTAATATTTATACCAAAATATGGTGAAATTGTAGCACCAATAGCTTCTGTAATATACCAAATGATAGCTTGTACATTCTCATTTGCACTGCTATTTAAATATTTGAAAGTGAAGCCAAATTTAGGAGATTTATTTGGAAAAACAATAATATCAACTATAATAATGGCAATAGTTATAATGGGTTCAAAATATGTTTTTGGAGCTATAGGCTTCGTAGGTAGTATGTCTACAATTGCTATAATATTCATTGCAATGATTATATATATGATATGCATTTTTGCATTTAAAACATTTTCTAAGGAACAAATTCTAGAACTTCCTATGGGACAAAAAATATACAGTTTTGTTTCAAAGTTTACAAAAAACTGAAACAATACACTATAAATACGACTTTTTAAGCAATTTTTTTCAAAAAAGTGTTGACTTTTAAAATGCTATGTAGTATATTGTAACTGTAAACATTCGATAGGAGGGATTGGAATGAACAAAGCTGAATTGATATCAAAAATGGCTGAAGAAAGCAAACTAACTAAAAAAGCTGCAGAAGCTGCTTTAGAAGCTTTCGTATCAACTGTTGAAGGAGCACTAAAAGCTGGTGATAAAGTTCAACTTGTAGGTTTCGGTACTTTTGAAGTAAGACACAGAGCTGCTAGAAAAGGAAGAAATCCACAAACTAAAGCTGAAATTAAAATTGCTGCTTCTAAAGCTCCAGCATTCAAAGCTGGTAAAGCTTTAAAAGATTTAGTAAATAATAAATAGTTATTTATGATAAAAAAGAACCTAGTATTTATCTCTAGGTTCTTTTTGGATTATATAATAGGCCTTCATAAATGGTGCTTAGAAGGAGTTATCAAGAGGTACGCTCAAAAAGGTTGTAAGAACTTCCCAGCCCATATGCTTAGCATGATACGCGGTCTCTTCATTTGTTTTAGTAGGTATGGGAAGAAGCTGAGTTTTAGGTGTAATCACGTATTTTAGATTTTTTCTCAGGTCTGTAAGATCTTCAAATAATCCTAAATAACAAGTGTCAACTGCAATTATGTCGCAGTTTTCCGAAGCTTCAACAATTTGCTTATAATCAGGATATTTATCACATTTATAGTGTACTATTTGTACATCATCCCAAACTTCTTTGAGGTCCTCAAACTGTCCTTTAGACATTATGTTGTTACTAACCCATAAAATTTTTTTCATTTGCATTTTCTCCTTTATTAATTATAATTTTAGCATAGTTTAATACATATATATTATATCATATTTTACATAAAAATACAAGTGATAGTTTTATAAAATAAAGATATGATAGTATTTGAAGTTTTGTATATTTTTAGATTATTTAGTTTAAGAAATGGTATTTTGATTTAAACTGTGCTATACTATTATCATAAATAAAAAAGAAAGGAGGTTTAGAATGTCGCCAGTAAGAGAGAAATTTATAAGTATCATTGAATCTTTACCTTATGATATCGATGAAGAAATTTTTAAAAGAGATACAAAAAATATTTTACAAGACATCACGCAAAAATATATTGAAACTTATGGCTTAGATGACTTGTCAGAAGATGATAAGGACTGTATAAGAGCTTTAATTTCAAATAAAAATTTAAGAAAGGAGAGTAATTAGTATGGAATGTAGCAATCAAAAAAATATAGAGTTAGAAAAAATTAGTAAGCTTATAAAAAAATCTAAGGCGGATGATGGAACTTTTTATTCAGTATTATATGATCTATATCTTTTTATTGAACTTGCTAAAAGTGTAAATGGTATAAATAATGGAAAAACTATTACCTTAGAGGAATTACAAAAAGAAATGGAGGCGCTTTATGAAAATTCTAGTCGAAAATTTGGCTAAGAAGCAGCTTATAGATATATATTATTATAATTATAAGTATTCATTAAAAACTGCAATAGATACAAGTAAAAATATTATGGCAAGAATTAATAAATTAAAAGATTCTCCATATATTGGTAGATATATCAAAGAAATGTCTAGTAAAAGTTTTAGGGAGATTATATATAGAAAAACTAGACATTCTGGATATAGAATTATGTATTATATATCAGAAAAAAGTAATACGATTTATATTCTTAGTATTATTAATAGTAGGCAAGATTTTAAAGCTATATTAAAACTTCACAATTATTTCAATAATTATTTTAATTTTTAAATTTATTCTTTATTTAGTTATTTTAAAATTCATTCAAATTTACAATAAGCACATGATTACTGCACTGTATCTAGAGCATACCTAAAAAATTTTACATGATCATATTCATCAAGTAGTATTCTTTTTACTATTTCCTTTAAATTTTCATTGTGAGTAATATTTAATAATCTATTGTAGTCTCTTATAGCCATATTTTCAAGTTCTATATTACTTTTTAAAAATTCTTTTAAATTTGTACAGTAATTTACAGATCCGGCTGACCAGTAGTTACATATTTCTGGATTATTATCAATAAAAGTGCAATATTTTGGGTCTATATTAGAGTTAATGAGCACTTTAGCTAAAATTTCCATGTGTTTCATTTCAACTATTGATATTTTCTCAATACATTTTGATAAGTTATACATGTTAACATTTGGAGAAAGTAAAAAATGTTGATAGTTATATTGTCCAATGCTAGTAAATTCACTACTTCTTCCGACAATAAATAATCTTTATTAAATTTACTTCTTCATCTGTTAAACTATTTACAGTTATCTCAGGGTATGCTTCACTTAGGCAGCTATACTCAATATCTTCTAATTTATTATTTTCCATATTATCACCAATACATTATATTAAAAAAAATAAATATTATACGAATTTTTTATGATAAGTATTGACAACTAACATTTAAATGATTATAATATATTTAGAACAAATGTTTTAAGAGGTGGTATATATGATTACAACATTGCATATTAAAAATATTGGTATAATAGATGAAATAACAATTAATTTAAATGAAGGCTTTAACGTACTTACAGGTGAGACAGGAGCAGGAAAAACATTAATAATTGACAGTTTAAATATAATATGTGGGGCAAGATTTTCTAAAGATATGATAAGAAAGGGAGAAAGTTATTCATTAGTGGAAGCATGTCTTTATCTTCCAAATAGTAAAATCTCTGAAGATGGAAATGTAATTGTTACAAGAGAAGTATATGACAGTGGCAAAAATCTTTGTAAGATAAATGGAAGGCTTGTTACTGTGTCAGAACTTAGAGAGTTTATGAAATATCATATAGATATACATGGACAGTTTGATAATCAGTATATAATGGAAGAAGAAAATCATATTACATACTTAGATGAATATTCAAAAGATGAAATAGAAAGTATAAAATCTGAATATATGGTAAAATATAACGAATATACGCTTCTTAAACAGAGTTTAAAGGATAATCTTTGCGATGAAAAAGAAAGACAAAGGACTTTAGATTTATTAAAATATGAATTAAATGAGATAGATTCAGCTTCCCTTACTATTGGTGAGGAAGAAATTCTAAAAAGAAGGTCAGAAGTTATAAAAAATGCTGAGAGAATAAATGGAATATTTAATTTTTCTAAAACATGTTTAGAGGAAAATGTAAGAAGTAATTTAGATGAGGTTATAAGAAATATTTCTAAACTTGTAGGTATAGATGAAGAATATAAACAAATTTTAGATAGACTTGAGGAGAGTTATTATAACATAATAGATGTGTCTGAAGAGATATCTGATAAATTAGATGATGTAGGCTTCGATGAGGAAGAGGCTAAAAATATTGTAGATAGAATGGACATCATACATTCACTTAAAAGAAAATATGGAAGAGACATTGAAGAAATACTTGAGTATAGGGATAAAATAAAAGAAAAGATAGAAGAAATAGAAAATTCTGAAGAAAGAAGAAATAAAATAAATAGTGATATTGCTGTAGTAAAAGATAAAATGAAAGATTTATGTGTAAAAATGAATTCTGTAAGAGTAAAGAATGCTAAAAAGCTTGAAAATAAAATTAATAGTGCATTTAGAGATTTAGAAATGGTAAATAGTAATATAAAGATAGAAGTTACATTAAATATAGATGAAAAATATAGTATTAATGGTTTAGATAATGTTAGATTTTTAATATGTACAAATAAGGGTGAAGATTTTAAAGCTTTAAATAAAATTGCGTCAGGTGGAGAAATCTCAAGAATAGTACTTGCTATAAAATCAGCGTGCTCAGAAATAAATGGATCTTCTACATGCATTTTTGATGAAATTGATACTGGTATTAGTGGGAAAGCTGCAAAAGCGGTAGGACTTAAACTAAAACAAATTGCTAAATATCATCAGGTTATATGTGTAACACATCTTGCTCCAGTAGCTGCTGCTTCTGACTATCACTATTTTATCTCTAAGTCTTTAGAAAATGGTGAAAAGACAGTTACTAATATAAAATTATTAGATAATGATGAGGCATTAAATGAACTTGCAAGAATTTCTAGCGGAAACGTTACAGAAATATCCTTAAAATATGCTTTAGAACTTAGAAATTTAGTATTTGCGGTTTGACATAAAAGAATTAAAATGATATAATAATCACTAGTTAAAAAATGTAATAATCATAGGAAATTATTACAATTTGGAGGAAAAATGAAAACTAGTGATTTTTTTTATGACTTGCCCCATGAACTTATAGCTCAAACTCCTTTAAAAGAACGTAGTAAATCAAGAATGCTTGTTTTAAATAAAAATACTGGAAAAATAGAACATAAGCATTTTGAGGATATAACTGATTATTTAAATGAAGGAGATACTTTAGTTTTAAACAATACTAAGGTTATACCTGCTAGACTTTTTGGGAGTAGAGAAAATAAAGAGGAAAAAATTGAATTTTTACTTACGAAGCAACTTGAAAATGATAAATGGGAAGTTTTAGTAAAGCCCGGTAAGAAAGCTAAAATAGGAACTATAATATTATTTGGAAACGGAATGCTAAAGGCTGAAGTTATAGACATTTTAGAAGAAGGCGAAAGAATAGTTAAATTTTCTTATGATGGAATTTTCAATGAAATATTAGATAAACTTGGAACTATGCCGCTTCCACCATATATAACTGAAAAACTTGAGGATAAAGATAGATATCAGACTGTATATAGTAAAGTTAGTGGATCGGCAGCAGCACCTACTGCTGGACTTCATTTTACAGAAGAAGTTTTGAAGAAAATAGAAGAAAAAAAGGTAAATATAGTATATATTACACTTCATGTTGGTATTGGTACTTTTAGACCAGTTAAAGTGGAAGATGTGGAAAAACATAATATGCATACAGAGCATTATGTTATAACTGAGGATGCAGCTAGAGTTATAAATGAAACTAAAAAAAGAGGTAATAAAGTAGTGTGTGTTGGAACTACATCTTGTAGGGCTTTGGAAAGTAGCACGTATGAAGATGGAATTTTACATGCAGAAGAAAAAGATACTAACATATTTATTTATCCAGGATATAAGTTTAAAATAGTGGACAGGCTAATAACTAATTTTCATCTACCTGAATCTACTTTAATTATGCTTGTTTCTGCATTTGCAACAAAAGACTTTGTACTAAATGCATATAATGAGGCGGTAAAAGAAAAATATAGATTTTTTAGCTTTGGTGACTGTATGTTTTTGATATAATAATTTTGTAATAATTACTAAAAATATTTACATTATTGTTTAGTTTGCTTGAAATATTTTTTTATTTGTTATACACTAATCTATATAATTGGGTGATATAATGGAAGAGTTACAGAAAAATCTTGAGGAGATTAAAGAAAATATCGAAAGACTAAAGAGTATAACAGATGCTCTAGTTAAGCAAAAGAGCATACTTGATAGGCTAGATAAATTCGATAGAATTGAGAAGGAGGTAATTGAGTAATGGCAGAAAGAGCAGACCTTACTACACAAGAGTTTGTAGAAAAATATAAGGATAGGATAGAGAAAATATTAGGAAGAGAAATAAGGGTAGAAGACTTTAATGACTATAAAGATGACCTAAAAGCTATTATGGATAGCTTTAATGTTAAAAATAGCGTAAGCAAGAGTGATGAAGAAGGCGCAGCTGTAATAGTGTCTGATGAAGTTAGACATGAGGTTTTGCCTAAACTACAAGAACTTATATCTGATGGAAAGATAAATATTGAAAATATCGATGAGATAATAAATGGAGAATTTGGTGATTATATGGAAAATCCAGGATTTAAATCTTGGATTGATGCAAGAGTATCTGATCTTATACTAAAACCTAAAGCAGATGTAGTAAAAGCAGTTAATAATTGGTGGAAAAGAGGAAAGAATGCAAAAAGTAATGTGCTTGCTAAAGCTTTTGATGAAAACGGAGATATTCAGTTAGATACACCAGAAGCATTATTAGATGAATTTATTACATCAAAAAGAAATGATTTTTCAGATGTTTTAAAAGAAGATGAATTTCTAACTCAGCTTATGTACCAAAATATAATGTCTTGGCAAACACAGTATATTGTTAACTGTAAATTGAAAGAAAATGGTTTAGAAAAAGGATATAAAGAAGTAGCAAAGAAAGCTTTAAATGATATATATAAAGCTCAAAATGATAGAAATGTTGAAGATTATATAGACCATGATAAAGCAGAAGGAAAAGCTTTAGATGAGTATTTATTTGAATCAGGTATAGATGATAGTGGTAGAGAACGTATAACAAAGTTAGTAGAGGAAAATATAAAAAATGGTATAAATACTAGACAAACTGATGAATTTAAGAATATGACAGCTGCAGAACAGGAGTTTGTTGATGACTTATATGATGAAATTATAAAAAGGGAAGATACAGTAATTGAACCAGAAGTAGTATCACAGGATGAATTAAATATGGATGATGGACAAGAAAATCAAGAGCAAGCTCAGGAAATCATAATAGACCCATCAGAAGTAAAAATTGAGAACGTAGATACTAGTCCAGCAAGTAGTAAAAAAGAGAAAAAAGGTGTAGATGTATTAGTAGATGAAAAGACAAGAAAAGAAGTATTATCTAGGTTACAAGAACTTGCTAATGAAAATAAAATAAATAATGAAAATATTGATGAGATATTAAATGAAGAATTTGCTGATTATATGAAAAATCCAGAATTTAGAACTTGGGTTAATGAAAGAGTATCTGATATCATAAAGACAGAAGAGTCACAAAATAAGGAAGAAGAATTAGATCAAAGTGGACTTGGAGAAACAGGAGATCTAGGTAATGGTGGAGAGATATCTAGTAATTTAAATGAATTTGAGGCAAAATACAAAGAAGTAGATACTAAGATAAATTCAGTAGAAAATGGAGTAAAAGATGTAATTAATAGATACATATCAGAAAATAACATAAGGATAAATCTAACTGGTAATATTGAAGAAGATGCTGTATATGTAAAAAATATATTATCTAGTAAAATAAAAAAAGGTGAAATTGACGAAAGTGTAAGAAGTAGTTTTATAGCTGATGTAAATTCTGCTGTAAGTAATATAAAGGATATAAAGAAAGAAATAGCTGATGAGTATATAAAAATAACTGAAGAAGGTATAAAACTTCTAAGAGAAACAGCTGAGAAAATTCAAGTTGCAGAGAAGGAATTAGACGAGAAGAGAAAAGAATTAGAAGAGAAAGAAAACAAGATTAAAGAATTAGAGGACAAACTAGATAGTTTACAATCTGAATTAAGCAAAGATGTCAGTGAAGAAATAGAAAATGTAAAGGCTGAAATAGAAAAATATTCTAATGAAGTTATAACATTAAAAGGTGAAATAGGTGAGGCAGAAAAGAATTTAGAAAAACAGAAAGATGCTTTTGAAAGTAGTAAAGAAAACTATTTAAGTGCCGCAGAGAGTGTAAAAAGTAAACTGGAAGAAAAAGGTATAATTATAGGTTCGAATGCTATAGAAAAGGAAAATCCTACTAAAGAATCAGCTACTACAACTCAGCAGTATACGCAAAATACGAGTACAACAACTCAGCAACAGGCACAAGGAACAACAACTCAAAATGCAGGTACAATTCAGCAGCAGATGCCAGACAATAATGCTTCAGATATTGTTGTAGCAACAGATCTAGCGATAGATATTGGAGCAAACTATAATCAAATAATTGCAGCTTTAAGTAAAACTCCAGCAGGCTCAGGACTTGATCATGAGGGATATCAAAAAGCTGTAGAGGGATTTAAGAATATTATAGCTAACCCTAGTGGATTAACTTCAACTCATAAAAAATGGATTAATAAATATCTAAAAGAAGGAAGACAAGAAATATTTGAGGAAATGAAGAAAACTTTTGAGAATGAAAGAGATGTTCTGATAATAAGGCAAATAATTGGTGATGATAATCTGGCTCTTTTAGAAAATCATTTAGGAGCAAAAACAAAAGATAGTGAGGGTGGAAATTTACTAGTAACGAAAGGATTTGGCTTTGATGCATTTAGTCCTGAGGAAATAGAGGCTGTTCAAGATGCTATAGAAAAATGTTATGGGGCATTAGATGATGAAACACTTAATGATTTTAGAAGAAGCTTAATAAATGATAAAATATTAAAGCCTTTAAGATTTGCTTGTATTGACCAATATGGAGCAGTAGCTACTAGAAATAAAATTCAGCAAATATTTAGGTTAGGAAGAAAACATTTAGATCCAAAGACAGTTAGTATAGATGAGCTTATATCAGAAAAAGACAAAGAGATAACAGATGCTATAAAGGCAAATGAGGAAATTTCTAGTGGTAATGAACCTGTAATAGAAAATGAAAGAGAGCAAGAAATGGTTATAGAAAATGAACAAGTTAATGAAACGCAACCAAAGAGCTTTAGAGATATGCTTGGTGATTTAATAAATTCAACTGAGAATATTGATTTAAAATCAAAACTAAATGTTGATGTAAAAGATGAACCTAAAATAAATTGGAATAAGAGATATAATAACAATAAAACTGCAAGATAAAAAAATTATGAGGTTGTAGATGGAAAATATAAATAATTTATTTTTAGTGAGTTCTATAATTTTATCAGTAGCTCTAGTTATCAACTTTATTTATATGATTGTAAAATATCAAAAAGATAGAATGCTTCCAATTATAAATATAGGTGAAAAGGAGCTACTTGATAAACATGGCTCTATCATATGTTCTTGTATACTTCAAAAAAGAGGGCTTATGCCAAGGGATATAATTGCCACGCTTGTAGAACTTATTGAGAAAGATGAAATAAGTATTTCACTTAATAAAACTAGTGAGAATGGTAAAATTATAAATGTATATAGATTAAATAAGATAGGAAATGGTAAAGAACTTAGTGATATAGAATCTAGTGTAATTAAGATATTATTTAATGATTCAAATGAATGTACTTTAAACTCTGAAATTTCTATGATAAAAAGAAGATTGGAAACTAAAAGTTTAATAAAAATGATAGATAAAAAACTAGAAGATATAGGAGCTAATTCTGTAAAAGTACCAAGCAATATAAAAGTTATGAATAACATTTATTTTATATTTGTATGTATATTTTTTATAATTCATCTTATTGCAACTTTTAATTCAGTTACATTCTTTAGGGATTTTAAGCAAAATATTATGAATTGGATTATAATTGTTATAAAAATAGATGCACTAGTTATTTTAGGTACGATGCTAATAAGAATGCTATTCCTTGTTGTAGAAAGAATAAAAAATAATAAATTTAAGCATAAAATTGATATTACTGATAAAATACTTTTAAACATTTTTTCTAAGTTTTTAATAGCAAACTGTATAGTTTTAATATTATTAATGTTTGCTGGAAATAATATGGTATTTGTATTTGATATACTTCTTATGGATATAGCTATGGTTATAATGGTATCAGACGAGACATTTAGCTCACATAGCACTAAAATTATTAAAGATTATATTAGCTTGAAAAATTTTGAAGAAAAGTTAGAAACTAAAGAGATTTTGGAGCATTTCCATATAGACAAGATAGATACTTTAAAAAGTTATATATCATTTCTAATTGCATGTAATTTAAAAGAAGCGAATATGGTAGAATTTGTGCAAAAAGTAGTAGAAGTTTCTAGTGATAAAGCTGAGAAAGAAAAATATAATAATATACTTCATCTTATATCATTTAATGAAGATAATATTAATAATTATTTCTTTTCTAAAGATTTTACAAAATAAAAAAATGAAATATGAAAATAAATTGCATCCAAAATGTTAGATAGCATTTTTGGTGCATATTTTTATTCATAAATTTATATATTATTTAAAAGTTATGAATTTTTGATATTTTTATTACATAAAATATATGTGAAATTTATTATAATAGATGGCTTGAAAAACTATTATATTTATGATATTATTTTAAATATAAAAAGGAGTGATTATAATGGGATTTATGGATAAAATAAGCGATTTATCTCAAAAAGTTGGGGATGGCGTTGTAGATACATATAAAGTTATAGCTGATAAATCAGGTAAAATGTTTGAAGGCGCAAAACTAAAAATGGCTATATCAGACAAAGAAGATGAAGCAAATGCAATGTATATTGATATTGGTAAGTCATTATATGCTTCATATAAAAAAGGTGAAGAAGTAGATAAAAATTTAGCAAAAGAATGCAAGAAGATCGACAAAATAAATGCAGAAATTGCTGAAATGAAAAAAGAGTATTTAGTAAGTAAAGATTTAAGAGAATGTTCAAAATGTGGAGAAGTTATTCCTCTTTCAAGTGCTTTCTGCGAAAAATGTGGAGCAAAACAAGAAGTTATTAAGGTAAAGAAAAAAGAAGATAAAAAATCTGAAGCTGAAGTAAAAGTTGAACGAGTATGCCCTAGCTGCGGACTTATATGTTCTAGTGAGGCAAAGTTCTGTAATAAATGTGGATATAAATTTTAATGTTACAAATTATTAAGGTTAGAAGCTTATTTTAAAAGTTTCTAACCATTTATTATGCCCTATTTCCTTGACTTTTAATATATAAATTGTTATTATATAAAAAATGTTATCTATTTTAAAATGTTATCGTTATATTTTATGTGGGTAGCATCATATAGAAGGAGGGAAAATAATAAAAACATGGATATAGCGCTAGTTATTGAAAAATACTATAAACTCGTATATAAAATATGTTTTGATATGCTTTCCTCTCCTCAAGAAGCAGAAGATGCTGTGCAAGATACATACTTAAATCTTCATAAAAGTTATGATAAATATAAAAACCTACCAGAAAATGAAATAAAAAATATACTTTGCAGGATTGCACTTAATAGGTGCAAGGATATATTAAAGAGTAATAGTTATAAAACGAATAAAGTAAGTGATGAAGATACGATAATATATATGGAAAATGTGCTAAAAGATGATGAAGATATAGATAGTAAATTATTTGAAAAAGAAGATAAAAAGTATATACTTAATATGGTGGAGTCACTTAAATATCCATATAATGAAGTTTTAAAAATGCATTATCTAGATGAAATGAAGTTAGATGATATTGAAAAGAAACTTGATATACCAAAACCTACACTTAAGGTACAAATTTATAGAGCTAGGAAATTGTTAAAGGAAAAATTAATTAAAGATAGAGGAGGTGGCTATTTTGAATAGGGAAGTTAGAAATAAAATTAATAAGATAGATAAACTTTTAAATGATGATGAATATTTTAAGAAATATATTTGTGAAGTAGAAAGTAAATATGATTTTGAAAATGAAGCATTAAAGGATAGACTACTAAGGAGTATAAAACCAGTTAAAAAGAAGCTTGGATTTAGAAATATTGTAAAAATAGCTGCTTGTACTGTGCTTGCTGTTTTAATATGCGAATATAGCATGACTTTTGATAAAGACAAAATATTAGAGGATGTTACATCAAAAAATGAAAATAAAACAGGTTTTAGTATGCTTTACACAAATATACAAACCAAACTTAATGATATAAATGGGATAATGCTTAATCCATTAAAAATTGAAAGGGGAGAAAATAAATGAAAAAGAAAAATGGCTTTCTTACTTTTTGCTTTAGTTTTATACCAGGTGCAGGTCAAATGTATCAAAAATATATGAAAAGAGGTGTATCAATCCTTATAACATTTGGAGTGTTTACAGCACTTGCTGCTATGCTTTATACACCTATATTCCTTATTCCAGTTATGGTAATATATATGTATAGTTTTTTTGATACATTTAATATAAGAAATAAAGAAAGTGAAGATGAAGAACCACATGATGAATATATATGGAATAAAATATTAGGTGAGTCTAGTTTTGACACTAAATTATTTAAGAAAAATAGAGTACTAGGAATAGTACTAGTTCTTGTTGGTATATATCTTATATTTAATAATGTACTTTTAAATTTTGCATATCAATATGATTTAGAGTTTTTGGAAGATTTTATAAGATTTATATCAAGATATCTTCCAGCTTTAATAATATCATTGCTTTCAATATTTATAGGTATGAAGATGCTTACTAATAAAGAATAATATAAGGGGGAAATATTTTGGAAAACGAAAATATAAAACAAACTAAAAATACAAAACCAAAAAAGGTAGGATTTAAAACGTTAGGTATAGTTTTAATAATATTTGGAATACTATTTTTACTTCAGATACTTTTTAAAATTGATATCTTAAGATATATGCTTATGGCATGGCCTGCACTACTTATATTCCTTGGAATAGAAATAATATTTGCAGACTTTAAAGGCGAAGTAAAAGTTAGTGTAGGAAGTATATTTATAGTAATGTTACTTATATGTATATCATTCATATTTGGAGCATGTAATATATTCTTTAATGAAGTAATGTATACAGATGAATTTATGAATTCTATTGTAGATAGAAATTACTCTTATTACTTAGGTGATGAAGATGTAAATATTAACAACTATACCGATAAGCTCATAAATTTAAAAATAATTGAGTCTGATGTAGATTATAATACAGTTTATGTAAATCTTGAATATAACTTTAGTAAAAATAACATTTCTAATATATTTACAGCTTTAAATAATGATTTTATTGATGAAACTGTAAGAAGATCTGGAGCACTTGATATATATGGTATTTCAGACAATATAAATGGTGTTAATATGACTGTTGTAACAAATAGTAAAGATAAAGTAAAAACAAGCGGAAATATAATAGTTTTAGAAAATTAAATTACTTAAAAAGTTCTACAAGCATATAATGTTTGTAGGACTTTTTATAGTAATCAGTAAATTTTTTTGGTATAATATATACAAGGTAAGGAGCATAATTTATGGAAAATATAGATAATGAAAATATAATTTTAGTAGAAAGTGAAGATGTTAAGTATATAAAATTTAAGTGCCTAGAAAAATATAATAATGTAGAATGTATATTTACATTAAAACCTTTAGATTTTAGAGTTATAAATGATGACAAAACAAAAGCTATAGAAGAATATAACAAAATATGCAATAGCTTAAATATAGATTTTAAAAATGTTATTGTTCCAAAACAAACACATACGAATATTGTAAAGGTGTTAGCCGATGAGGAAAGATTTTATGATGAAAATTTATGTGAGGTAGATGGAATAATTACAGATAAGAAAAATAAAATCTTATCACTTACATTTGCAGACTGCACTCCAATAGCATTATTTGATCCAGTAAATAATGTTATAGCAAATGTACATTCAGGATGGAAAGGTACTTTAAACAGTATAGTAACAAATGCAATATTATGCATGAAAAATGAGTTTTCTTCTAATGTGTCAGATATTATATGTATTATAGGTCCAACAATCAGAAAGTGTCACTTTGAAGTAGATGAAGATGTTAAAGATATGTTTTATGAAAAGTATAGTTATTTAGATAATATAAATGATATAATAACTGATGGAAGAATAGTAGATGACATTAAAAAGTATAATATAGATACTGCATTGTTAAATAAAACTATTATGAAAAATCTTGGTATAAGAGATGAAAATATATTTGATTGTGGTATATGCAGCGTATGTAATTCTAATCTTTGTCATTCATATAGAACTGATAAGGATAAGTCAGGTAGAGCTACCTTAATAATGTATTTAAAATAAATTATAAAAAGAAGTGCGTTTTGCGCACTTCTTTTCTTTCTAAACAAAGATTATATTATTATATAGCTCTTTGAACTTTACCACTTTTTAAACATTTAGTACATACAGACATCTTTTTTGTATTTCCACCGTCTACAACTTTAACAGTTTGAATATTAGGTTTGAAAGTTCTAGCAGTTCTTCTATGTGAGTGTGATACTTGCATAGAAAATGTTAAATCTTTATTGCATATTTCACATTTTGCCATAATATTTGCCTCCTTTTATCCATGAATAAAATAATTACCCATATATTTTAACATAAATTAAATGAATAATCAATCAAAAAAACGTAATTTATAAAAAATAGAGCAATATTGCTCTATTTCTTTATATTTTATATCTTAAGTATAGCACCAGTTGTACTTGCTGCAAGTATATTTGCACCAGCATTTTGTTTTAGCCCACCACTAAGTACAACAGTGTCTCCTTCTTTTAGAAGATTTCTTTCTTTTAATATGTCTATACCAGATTTTAATATTCTTTCAAAGTCATATTCATTCTCTATGTAAATTGCTGTAACATTCATTTCAGCTGACATTTGTCTATATGTTTGCTCGTTTGCAGTAAGTACATATATTGGGCAAGCTGGTTTAAAGCTAGATAGCATAGCTGGTGTTTCACCATTTTCAGAAATAGCAATTATTGCATCTGCTTGTGAGAACATAGCTGTGCAACATACTGAGAAATTAGCCTGCATTTTAAATTCATGCTCATTATTTATAGTATGATCATCAAATGAAGTAAGCTTTTCAATATTCTTTTTCTTAAATCTCTTCCAATAATTTATATTTTGCTCGCTAGACTCAACTACTTTCGCCATAACTGTTACAGCTTCTAGTGGATAATCACCTTGAGCTGATTCTCCAGAAAGCATTACAGCACTTGTTCCATCATAAACGGCATTTGCAACGTCAGATACTTCAGCTCTTGTTGGTCTTGGATTCTTTTGCATAGATTCTAACATTTGTGTTGCTGTTATAACTGGTTTACCAGCTGCAACTGTTTTTCTTATCATCATTTTTTGAACTGCAGGTAGTTGTTCTATTGGAATTTCAACACCTAAGTCACCACGTGCAACCATAACACCATCTGTAACTTCAAGTATAGCATCAAAATTATCTAAACCTTCTTGATTTTCTATTTTAGATATTATTTTTATTTTTTGTCCACCATGTTCATTTAGATACTCTCTCATCTCAATTACATCTGATGGTTTTCTTATAAATGAAGCAGCAACAAAGTCAAAACCATTCTCACATGCAAAAACAAGATCAGATTTATCTTTTTCTGTCATCGCTTTAAGATTAAGTTTAGCTCCAGGTACATTAACACCACGTCTACCTTTTAATGTAGCTGAGTTTAAGAAAGTACATTTTATTTCAGTTCCATCTATTTCATCGATAAGTAAGTCAACTAGACCATCATCAATTAAAATGTGTCCACCAACATTTACATCATTTGGAAGACCTTCATAAGATATTGATAAAATGTCTTTAGTTCCTTCTATATCTCTAGTAGTTAAAGTTATTTTATCACCTTTAGTAAATTCCATAGTAGTTTTTTGATCAGTACCAAATGATCCTGTTCTTATTTCTGGACCTTTTGTATCTAGCATAAATGCTACATTAGTTCCAAGTTTTTCATTTATTTTTCTTAATGTTTTAACTTTAGCTAAATGTTCTGCATGATCACCATGAGAGAAATTTAACCTCATAACATTCATCCCTGCTTTTATAAGTGATTCTAATACCTCTTCTTTTTCACTTGCAGGACCTATAGTACATACTATTTTAGTCTTTTTCATTAAATACATCTCCTTTTAAAATATATGCAAAATTTACTTAAAATAAAGAACTCCTTTTAAGTAAATTCTGTTTCAAAACATATAATAGTATACTTAAAATTTAGAAAAAAGTCAATAAAATATATTAAATTTTATAATTAGATTAAATTTATTATATTTATTCTTTTAATTTGAATAATGTATATTTTTAGTGTATAATTTTTATACTTTAGTTAGGTAATTATTATTACTTACATTTCTTTGTAATAAAATACATTTTACTAATTATTTACTTTTTATAAAAAAGATAGTATAATAGTTACATTAAAATTTAAATATTTTAAGGTGGTGCAAAAATTGCAAAAATTAAGCGTTAGTGACGAAGAGCAAATGTCAAGAAAAGAATACTTAAAAAATAAAAAGCGTCAAGAAAAAAATATGAATATAATACTTGGTAAGTTTACCAAGAAAAAAATAATAGTAGCAGTTATGATTATCATGCTTATGATATATGTAGGTATGCAGTTATATATTTATTATAGACAGCATAACCGTAAATATTTAGCAGATCAAGATGTAGAAAATCAAAAGGTATATAACATATATTACATGTCTGAAGGTTATACATATAATCCAGAATCATCTTTAAATAGTATAAATTCTAATAGTTTTGAGTTTAATAAAATTTATACTAATTTAGGATTTGAGGATATAAGGAAATATAACGAGTATATTTTAGGTATAAAAGATAATATTTTATATTCATTTAACTTAAATGATCACGTAATAACTAAGATTACAGAACTAGAAGTAAAGAAATATACTGTATATAATGATGAGGTTTACTTTATACCAACAGATAGCTCTGGAGTAATTAGAAAAAATTTAACTACAAATGAAACTACAAATTTTGAGAAGAGTAATGTGGCTGAAATCTTAGTTGATGATAATTATGTGTTCTTTTGCATAGAATCTAATAATAACAAAACTTTATATAGATATAATAAAGATACTTCAGGTGAGCTTAAACTTACTGATAAGGAAAATGTGTCATATATAATAGGAGCAGAAAATGAAATATATTTTGTAAATAAGAGTGATGAAGATAGGATATATAAAGTAGGAAAAGAGGGAACAGTAAGTAAAGTATCAGATGATGCAAAATCTGTTACAGATACAGGTAATATGCTAAACATAGATGGTAATAAGTATATGTTTATAAGAAATAATGCACTTTACTATGTAAATACTGCTGATGAAAATAGTCTTTGGAAATTAGATCTTGAAACTTCAGAAAATACAAAAGTAATACCTCAATCAATAGATATATTACAAAATGTTGAAGATACTGTATTTTATAAGATAAAAAATCAAAGAGGATTATTCTTACAAAACTTAAATACAGGATTTAACTCACAAATTTCTTCTCGTCTTATAACAGAATTTGTAATTGATAAGTAATAGGGAGCCTTTATGAGAAAAATTAAATTAATATATAACTCTATTGCAGGTCAAAGTAAATTTAAATATTTCCTTGATACTATAATAGAGCAATTTGAAAAGCATGAATTTGAAGTAAGTATATTTAGAGCTGGTAAGAAAGCTAATCTTTATGAATATTTAAAAGATACTGATGAAAAGACTTATGGCATTATAGTAGCTGGTGGAGATGGTACATTAAATAGAGTTATAAATGTAATGATGAAAAATAATATTGATGTTCCACTTGGAGTTATACCAGCTGGTACTTCTAATGATTTTGCAAAACATATAAAGATGCCAAAGAATTTTTCAGAATGTATTGAAAAAATATTAAAAGGGAATATAAAAAATGTTGATGTTGGATGTGTAAATGACAAATATTTCATCAATGTATGTTCAGCTGGTCTTTTTTCAGATACTTCGCAAAAGGTAGATGTTGTACTTAAAAATATTGTAGGTAAGGTAGCATATTTTCTTGCTGGAATAAAATCTATGATAAACTTTAAACCATTTGATGTAAGAGTTGAAACAGAAAATGATATTATAATAGAAAAAGTATCACTTGTATTAATATTTAATGGAAGTAGTGCAGGTGGACTTGATAAATTTACTGCTGGATCAGATATTCAAGATGGACTGTTTGATATATTAGTTATTAAGGCAGCACCATTTTTAACATCAGTTGGACTATTTTTTAAAGTCGTTACAGGAAGACATTTTTCAGATAAAAATGTAATTTATCTTAAAGAGCCTTGGCTTAGAGTTGATAAAGTTCAAGGGGAATGTGAAGATTTAGATATGGACGGAGATAAGGGACCAAATTTTCCTATGGAAGTAAAATGTATAAAAGGTGGACTTAAGATGTTCCTATAATTTAGGAGGTAGATGTCCTTGGATAAAAAGTCAGAAGAAAAAATAAGAATGATGGAGCTTGAAAATTTTTCACGCCTTAGCGAGCACGCGTGTAAAAATGAAGAAGCAGAAAGATTTAAAAGTATAGATAAGGATTTAAGGCTTGAATTTCAAAGAGATATTGATAAAATAACTTACTCTGATTCGTATACAAGATATATGGGTAAAACTCAGGTATATACTCTAAGAAATGAAGACCACATATCAAAAAGAAGTGTACATGTACAGTATGTAAGTAGAGTGGCTAGAACCATAGCAAGGGCACTTTCACTTAATGAAGATTTGTGTGAAGCAATGGCTCTTGGACATGATATTGGACATGTTCCTTTTGGACATTTAGGAGAAAGATTTCTAAATGAGCTCTCTTTAAAATATACAGGTAAAATATTTGCTCACAATGTGCAAAGTATGAGACAGCTTCAGTTTGTAGAGGAAAAAGGCAAAGGTCTTAATTTAACATGTCAGGTTTTAGATGGTGTTCTTTGCCATAATGGAGAGCTTCTGCATAAAGAGTACAAGCCAAAATATGATAAAACTAAAGATGAATTGATAAAAGAGTACGAAAACTGCTATGAGTCAATTGAAAATATAAAAAAGCTTGTTCCCATGACTTTGGAAGGTTGTATAGTTAGGATTTCTGACGTTATAGCATATATAGGTAAAGATATTGAAGATGCAATTACACTTGGTGTAATAACAAGAAATGATATACCAAAAGAAATTACAGATGTACTTGGAAATACTAATAGCAATATAATTGATAGCATTATTTCTGATATAATAGAAAATAGCTTAGGAAAAGAATATATATCTATGTCTGATAAAGTATACAGTGTACTTCAAAGTGCGCTTAAGTTTAATTATGAAAAAATATATAATAAAGCATATACAGATGAAGAAATTAAAAATTATAAAAAGATGTTTGATGAATTATTTTTAGTGTATCTTAAGGCGCTAAGTGATAATGACATAGAAAATGATATAATTTCTATGTATTATAGTGAAATGAGTGAGGAATATAAAGAAAATACGCCTAAGGAGAGGGTGGTAATTGATTATATAGCAGGAATGACAGATAGATATATTTGCTATCAATATGATAAATATATTAAAAATAAAGTTTAAGAAAGAAGGATTGAAGATGTACGATAAGATTATAGACAAAAAATGGCAAGATGTATGGGAAAAAGAAAAATGCTTTAAAGCAGAAAGTTCTAAGGAGAAGCCAAAGTTTTATTCACTTATCGAGTTCCCATATCCATCAGGGGCAGGACTTCATGTTGGACATGTTAGAGCTTTTATGGGAATGGATATAATTTCGAAAATGAAGAGGATGAGAGGATATAATGTATTATTTCCAATAGGATTTGATGCATTTGGGCTTCCTGCAGAAAATTATGCAATAAAGACGAGTATTCACCCAAGAATTGTAACAGATGAGAATATAGCAAACTTTACTAATCAAATGAAGTCTGTTGGTTTTTCATTTGATTGGGATAGAGTAATAGATACAACAGACCCAAGCTACTATAAATGGACTCAGTGGATATTTTTAAAATTATTTGAAAAAGGACTTGCATATAAGGATAAAACATATGTAAATTATTGCCCTAAATGTAGAGTAATACTTGCAAATGAAGAGTCTCAAGGGGGAGTCTGTGATAGATGCGACTCTGAAATCGTTCAAATGGAAAAAGAAGTTTGGATGCTTAAAATAACAGATTATGCTGATAAATTATTAGAAGAATTAGATAATTTAGATTTTCCAGAAAGAGTAAAAGTAGAACAAAAAAATTGGATTGGAAAATCTGAGGGAGCCGAAGTAGAATTTAAAATAAGTGATTCTGAAAAAAATCTAAGAGTTTATACTACAAGACCAGATACTATATATGGTGTTACATATATGGCTATAGCTCCAGAGCATAAGATTTTAGATGAACTTAAAGATAAAATAACTAATTTTGATGAAATAGAAACATATAGAAAAGAAGTTATGAAAAAATCTGAGTTTGAAAGAACTACAGATATAAAAGAAAAAACAGGAGTTATTGTAAAAGGGATAGAATGTATAAACCCTATAACAAATGAGAATATACCCATTGTTGCAGCAGACTATGTCATGATTAATTATGCATCTGGAGCTATTATGGGAGTTCCAGCACATGACACACGTGATTATGACTTTGCTAAGAAGTTTGGAATGGATATAAAGCAGGTAATAGACTTCGAAGATGGAAATAGCACGCTTCCATATACAGGAAATGGTAAAATTATTAATTCTGATATTTTAAATGGAATGAATATACTAGACGCAAAAAATAAAATAATTTCATATTTAGAAGAGCATAAGCTTGGAAATAGAAAGACTCAGTATCACATGAAAGATTGGGCATTTGCAAGACAGAGATATTGGGGAGAACCTGTTCCTATTGTAAAATGTGAGCATTGCGGTCTTGTACCTTTAAAAGAAGAGGATTTACCACTAAAACTTCCAGAAGTAGATAACTTTATACCAGGTGAAGATGGTGAGTCTCCTCTTGCTAAAATTGATTCATGGGTAAATACTACTTGTCCTAAGTGTGGAAAAGAGGCTAAAAGAGAAACTGATACTATGCCTCAATGGGCAGGTTCATCTTGGTATTTCTTAAGATATACTGATCCTCATAATGACAAGACTTTAGCTTCAATGGATAATATGAAATACTGGCTTCCTGTCGATCAATATAACGGTGGAATGGAGCACGTTACAAGACATCTTATATATTCTAGATTCTGGCATAGATTTTTATACGATATAGGAGTAGTTCCAACTAAAGAGCCATACAAAAAACGTTCTACTCAAGGGTTAATACTAGGCCCAGATGGTAACAAAATGTCTAAATCAAAAGGAAATGTTATTAATCCTGATGATATTGTAAAAGAATATGGAGCAGATACTTTAAGAACATATATTGCGTTTATAGGTGATTATACTCAAAGTGCTCCTTGGTCTGAAAAAGGTGTTAAAGGGGCTAAAAAATTCTTAGATAGACTTATGCGCATAACAGATTTTACATCAAAAGAAGAATTTGATATAAAGGAGCTTGATATAGAGCTTAATAATGTTATAAAGAAAGTAACAGAAGATTATGAATTGATGAAATTTAACACGGCAGTAGCTGCTATAATGACATACGTAAATAGCTTATACAAATATGAAAAGATAAGTATAAAATATGTTGAGCCTTTGATAAAAATTATTAGCCCAGTTGCCTGTCATGTAGCTGAAGAAATGTGGGAAAAGCTGGGAATGGAAGGTTTAGTTTGTAAATCAAGCTGGCCTACATATGATGAATCTAAACTTGTTGGTGATACTATCGAAATGGCAGTACTTGTAAACTCACAAGTAAGGTATAAGATAAATGTACCAACAAATGCAGATGAATCTGAAATAGAAAAAATAGCTACATCTGATGAAAGATTAAATAAATATCTAGAAAATGGAAAAGAGATAAAGAAAGTAATAGTTGTAAAATCTAGAATGGTAAATATAGTTGTAAAATAAATAAGAATTAAAATATAGATATACTTTATTTCATTAATATGACAATGAAAATATAATTTGATACTCATATTTTTAGAAAATAAAAGCACTTTAAATTTTATAAAGTGCTTTTATTCTTTAGTTAATATTCTTAAGAATTCAGTAGTAGTATCTGCATATCTTACATGCTCTTTTTGAAATTCCCAAAAATAGTTAGTAGATACAAGGTATAAATCATCATTTATATTATGTATCATGAAACAATTAGTATTTCTGTCTTCATCGATATCTGATACTTTGATATGCTTATTTTTTTCGATGAGAACATTTTCGACCTTATCAAAGTATTCTTTTAATTCTTTAGTTACTCGTGCCTCTCCTATGTTATATTCTACTAGGTTTCCCATTTTAGCTTTTATATAACAGTTATTTTTATCACATAGGTATAAAGTATTGCTATCTGCAGATATAGAAGATTTCATTATGAAGTCTTTACATTTATCACTTAATTTCACACAATCACCTAGGAAGTATTATAACACAGATAGAGTATGATGTAAATAAAAATGTAGAAATTTATCACGAAAAATTAAATTTGGCAGAAAATTGTACCTTTAAATATAGTTTCGGCTGTTCCACTTAAATAAATATGCCCAGTTGTTTTATTTAGCTCAACAATTAAATTTCCACCTTTTAGTTCTACTTCTACTTTATTCTCTGCATCTTTTAAATGAATTGCAGCATAAACTGCAGCGCATGCACCACTTCCACATGATAAAGTTTCACCACATCCTCTTTCAAAAACTCTGACTTTAATATGTGAATTTGAAAGCATTTCTACAAATTCTACATTAGTACTATCAAGAAACATAGAATTTTTTTGAATACTCAGTGCAATTTCATCTACTGGTGTAAGCCAAAGACTATCTACAAAAATTACGGTATGCAAATTTCCAACATATACACATGTAATATTAAAGATTTTATCCATAACTTTTAGTTCATGGTTGTATATAACGCTTTTATCGGTCTTTAAAGCCATATTATCCACACTAAATGTAGGAATACCCATATCAACTTTAGCAATGAAATTGCCACTTTCTATACACTCAATGTGCTTTACTCCACTTTTAGTTTCAATATCTATGCTTTTACTTGCTGTTTTATCAGTTAAATATTTGCATACACACCTTACACCATTACCACACATAGATGCTTCTGAGCCATCTTGATTATATATCTCTATTTTTTTATCTGCTATTTTTGAAGGGTATATAATTATAACGCCATCTGCTCCTATGCCCAAGTGTCTATTGCATATTTTTCTTGCAAATTCATATTTGTTTTCTATGGCAGATGGCAGATTTTCTATAATTACGAAATCATTACCAATGCCATGCATTTTTGTAAAATTAATCATAATATTTTCCCCTTTCTATAATTATAATTGGCACTTGTTAGTATAATGTAATACATTATATTTTAAGCAAGATGATATTATTACTGTAAAATTATTTTGTTTTCTTGATTTTTATATAATTAGTATGTATAATATATTTATATTTTGGAGGAAGTAAAATGGATTATAATATAATTGAGGAGAAGATGGATAAAGCTATTTCTCATCTTGTTGAGGAGTTAGCTAATATAAGAGCAGGTAGAGCTAATCCTGCAATTTTAAATAAAATAATGGTTGATTATTATGGGGCAGCTACACCAATTAATCAAGTTGGTAGTATTTCAGTTCCTGAAGCAAGACAAATTTTAATAACTCCTTGGGATAAAAGCTTAATAGGACCAATAGAAAGAGCTATAAACGTAGCTGAACTTGGAATTAACCCAGTAAATGATGGTAATTGTATAAGACTTACATTCCCAGAGCTTAATGAACAAAGAAGAAAAGAACTTGCAAAAGATGTAAAATCATTAGGTGAGGAAGCCAAAATAGCAATAAGAAATATACGTAGAGATGCTATGGACACAGCCAAAAATATGCAAAAATCATCTGAAATATCAGAAGACGAATTAAAAAATGTAGAAGAAAAAATACAACAAATTACTGATAAATATGTATCAAACGTAGACTTGGAAGTTGCAAAAAAAGAAAAAGAAGTAATGGAAGTTTAGGTATAGGAAAGAATTTTTATGAAAAAAAGAATAATATCTGGTTTTTTACTAGTTTTGATTATTGTACTTATCTTTATATGTGATAATCCATTAGTAGATACAATAGTTGTTTTTGCTTTGTCATGTGCTAGCATTTATGAGTATAACAAGGCATTTAAACATGCAGGATATAAACCTATATCATGGATTGGATATCTCGCATGCACAGCTATATTTTTAATGGGTGGAATTGTTAGAGAAGAAAATAAAATGCTAATATTAAAATTAGCACTTCCAGCACTATTAATAGGTGCATTTGCATATATAATATTTTTAAAGTTAAAAAGGAATATAGTTGATGTCGCTATAACTGTATTTTCATTACTTTATATACCATTTATGTTTTCGTTTATAAAATTGTTGCTACTGATGGAAAACGGTAGATTTTTCATGACATATGTATTTGTGGTTGCATTTGTTGGCGACACATTTGCATTTTTAGTAGGTAAGTCAATAGGAAAACATAAACTTTGTCCAGAGATAAGTCCAAATAAAACAGTTGAAGGCTCAATAGGTTGTGTAATTGGTGTAATAATATGTAGTATAGTTATGACTTTAATCGGGAATAACATATTTAATTTAGAGTTAAATATTATATATATGCTTCTTGCAGGATTTATAGCTGGTATATCAGGTCAGTTCGGAGATTTAGCAGCATCTGCTATAAAAAGATTTTGTAAAATAAAAGATTTTGGCAATGTAATTCCAGGTCATGGTGGTATATTAGATAGATTCGATAGTATACTATTTATAGCACCGATTATGTATATGTTTGTTAAATTGTATATAAATTTATAGGAGTTTTGAGAATATGATAACATTTTTACTTGCAGTAATAAAGCTTATTGTTATACTGTGTATAGTTGCGACTATACATGAGTTTGGACATTTCTTAGCTGCAAAATTATTTAAGATAGGAGTAAATGAATTTTCTATTGGTTTTGGACCTAAGATAGTTCAAAAAAAGAGAAAAGGTACACTTTATTCATTAAGATGGCTACCACTTGGTGGATATGTCATGATTGAAGGAGAAGGCGAAAATTCTGATAGAGAAGATTCATTTGGCAAAAAACATCCATTAAAAAGGATAATTGTACTGTCAATGGGTGTTATATTTAATTTTATACTTGGTTTTTTAGTCCTTATTATGATCTCATTTTTTGTACCTATTTATACTACTGAAATAACTGAGATAGATAGTGCTTCTCCATTAATAGAAGCTGGTATAGAAATTGGAGATAAGATAACAAAAATAGATGGAAAAAAAGTTACTTTTGCAAGTGACCTTGCGAAAACAAATTATGATGGCGAAGATAGTGTAGCTATAGAGTATATTCATAGTGGAGAAAAAAGATATACAGTAGTAAATAACGTAAAAAAAAGTGTTGGATATGTTGGGATTGCATTTAAAGCGGAAAATGATCAAAATACTAATATTGTAAGTTATACTCAAGGAGGAAGTGCGTCAGAAAAAGCAGGTATAAAATCTGGTGATATAATAAATAGTGTAAATGGTATAAATACAAACAGTTCCACTGATGTAATAAGTATTGTGCAAAATAGTAATGAAAATGATAGTCTAGTTTTTAATATAACAAGAAATGATGAAAATATTAATATTACAGTAGTGCCAAATGTACAGTATAGATTTGATCTTGGAATTTTAGATACAAAAGAAGAAAAATCAAATATTTATTATTCTTTTAAGAAAGCATTGAGTGTAATACAGCAAGTAGTAGATTCATATGCACAGCTATTTAAAGGAAATGTTGGAATAAATGATGTAAGTAGTATTGTTGGAATAGGTGTTGTTGTATCAAAAACAAGCTCATTTATTCAGTACTTAAATATGCTTGCAATAATTAGTTTAGCAGTTGGAGCTGCAAATATTCTTCCTTTCGTTCCTTTAGATGGAGGAAAAATAGTTCTTGTTATATATGAATGGATAACGAAGAAGAAACCTAGTGAAAAATTTGAAATAGTTGTTTCATATATAGGTTGGGGACTTTTGATGCTACTTACAATAGTAGTTACTTTTAAAGATATAATAAATATATTTTAATTATTGTTCAAGCAAAATAAACTTAGCGTTATTTTGCTTGAATTTATATAAAAGATAGGGTGAAAAAGATGTCAAAACTTGTTAGAGAAGTGTTTTTTAATACTAATTTAAGCAGTGTACTTCTAGATGCAAATGTAGATGAGATTAAATTTTCTAAAAAGCTTAATTCTGCAATACTTATTGCTAGCAGCTCTCTTAATATCTCAAACTCTGATATAGTAGAGTTTGAAGAGCAAGCCAAAAGACTTTATGAACTTTCAAGTTTTAAAGTGCAGTATAAATATACAGGCGAAGTAACTGAAATAACAGAAGAAAAAGTAAGGAATATATTAAATGAAATTGAAAATACTTATCCATATACTAAAGGAATATTTAAGGGAAGCACTATTTGTATAGAAGAAAAAAACGTTAGAATAATACTTATTAAAGCTTATGCTGCATTTTTAAATCTTAAAAATATAAATGAATGTATTGCTAGATTTGTTAAAATAAAGTATGGAAATAATATAACTGTAATATTAGAAGATAGTCAAAATGCAGAAATGATTGTATATAATCATGAAGAGCTTCTTAACAAAGAAGAAATAGAGGCATTAGAAGAAAAGAAAAGCCCTATAAGAACATACGAATCAAAGCCTATAGCCGAAAATAAATATGGAAATAATTATCAAAAATCTCCTCAGGCTAAAATAAATGAAGATATGCCAGAAAATGTAATAATTGGTGAGGATATAGCTAGTATGGAGAGTACCAAAATAGTTAAAATAGATGAGAGCTACTCTATGGTATGTATAGAAGGTGAGATTTGTGCATCTGATGAAAGAGAACTTAAAAGTGGAAAAATGCTTAAGATGGTTGATGTAACTGATAGGACAAGTACTATTACTTGCAAAATGTTTCTTTCTAAAGAAGATTTAGAAAAGTTAGGTAAGAAATTAAAGCCTGGAAACTACGTAAGAGTGTATGGAAAAGCTCAAATTGACCCATATGCACATGATTTAGTAATAATGATTTCTAGCATAAATTCTGCAAAAAAACCAGAGGGAAGAAAAGATGAGGCGGAAAATAAAAGAGTAGAGCTTCATATGCATACACAAATGAGTTCTATGGATGGAGTAAGCTCTGCAACTAGCCTTATAAAGCAAGCTATAAAGTGGGGGCATCCAGCAGTGGCTATAACTGACCATGGCGTAGTTCAGTCATTCCCTGAGGCAAATCACGTAATTATGGACAACTATACTGACCTTGCTAAAGAAAAAAATGATGGAAAGTGGCCTTCTACTCAGCAGGTTTTGGATAGCGCACCAATAAAAGTATTATATGGAGTTGAAGGATATTTAGTTCAAGATATAGAGCCAGAGTTTAATGTTCCTGATACATACTGTGTATTTGATTTAGAAACAACAGGATTTGAGCCTAAGTATGATAAAATAACAGAGATTGCTTGCTGCAAAGTTAAAAATGGCGAGATAATTGATGAATTTTCTACATTTGTAAATCCTGAAAGAGCTATTCCAAGACAGGTACAAGAACTAACACATATAACGGATGACATGGTAAAAGACAGTCCTACAATAGAAGAGATATTGCCTAAATTTTTAGACTTTATAGATGGCTCTATACTTGTTGCTCATAATGCTAAATTTGATGTTGGATTTATAAAATACTTTGCTAAAGAGCAGAAAATAGAAGATAGATTTAAGCCCGTAGTTATGGATACTTTAACCATTGCAAGAGAGCTATATAATGATGTAGAAAATCATAAACTTGGTACTATTGCTGAAAGGTTAGGTGTAAGTTTAGAAGGCGCTCATAGAGCTATAAACGATACAAGAGCTACCGCTAAAGTTATGCTTTTAATGCTTGAAGATGCCAAAAAGAAAGGTATAAATACAGATGGATATTTATATACAAATATAGATGATGATATAAGGAATCTGCCTACTTATCATATAATTATATTCGCTAAAAACTACGTAGGACTTAAAAACTTATACAAGCTTGTATCATATTCACATGTTACATATTTTAGAAAAAGGCCAAGAATTTCAAGATCAATGCTTAATAGGTATAGAGAAGGATTAATTATAGGTTCTGCTTGTGAAAGTGGAGAACTATATCAGTCTATTGTTGAAAAAGATCCTGAAGAGGTTATAGAAAGTATTGCTAAATATTATGATTATTTAGAAGTGCAGCCTCTTGGTAATAATGAATTTTATACAAGAACGGGTAGAAAAAATAGGAATAAAGAAATAGTTACACTTACACATGAGGAAGTAAAACAGGTAAATATTGATATAGTAAATTTAGGAGAAAAACTAAATAAGCCTGTTGTTGCAACGTGTGATGTACACTTTAAAGATCCAGAGGATGAAATATATAGAAGAATAATACAAGCAGGGCAGGGTTATGATGATGCAGATATGCAAGCCCCATTATATTTTAGAACTACTGATGAAATGCTAAAGGAATTTGAGTACTTGCCAGAAGAAAAGGCTTATGAAATAGTAGTTACGAACACAAATAAAATAGCTGACATGTGTGATAGAATAAGCCCTATATCAGATGAGAAATGTCCTCCTCATATCGAAGGATGTGAGCAGATGATAAGAGATATAGCAGAAACAAGGGCAAAAGAACTTTATGGTGAAAATCTTCCAGATATAGTTAGAGAAAGGCTTGATAAAGAGCTAGATTCAATTATAAAAAATGGGTTCTCAGTTATGTATATTATTGCACAAAAGCTGGTTTGGAAGTCTAATGAAGATGGATATCTAGTTGGTTCAAGAGGTTCTGTTGGTTCTTCTTTTGTTGCTAATATGACGGGAATAACTGAAGTTAATTCTTTAAAAGCACATTATAGATGTCCAAACTGTAAGCATTCAGATTTTTCAGATTATGGATGTAAAAATGGTTTTGACCTTCCAGATAAAGAGTGCCCTGTATGTGGAACTATGTATGAGAAAGATGGAATGGATATACCTTTTGAAACATTCCTCGGATTTAATGGAGATAAAGAGCCAGATATTGACCTTAACTTTTCTGGAGAATATCAAGCAAAAGCTCACCAGTATACAGAAGTAATATTTGGTAAAGGTACTACGTATAAGGCGGGAACCATAGGTACAGTTGCAGATAAGACGGCTTATGGATATGTTATGAAATATTTGGAAGAAAGAGGAAAGTCTCTTCCTGCTCCAGAAATAAATAGAATTTCTCTTGGATGTACTGGTATAAAAAGAACAAGTGGTCAGCATCCAGGTGGTATTATAGTTGTTCCAAAAGGAAGAGAAATATATGAATTTTGCCCTGTTCAGCACCCAGCAGAT
>CAZXLZ010000001.1:0-50904 GCA_964642045.1 uncultured Clostridiaceae bacterium | reverse complement strand
TAAATTACAATTTCATGTATAAATACATACAATTCTTGTTGATTTATTTTGCTTTTTGTAATATAATAATTCTTATTTAAAGAGGAGAAATATATGCAAATAAAGAAAATGGAAGTACAAGGATTTAAGTCCTTTGCAGATAAAACAGTAGTAGAATTTCCAGATGGAGTAACTGCAATAGTTGGTCCAAATGGAAGTGGTAAAAGTAACATATCAGATGCAGTAAGGTGGGTTTTAGGAGAGCAAAGCACTAAAAATTTACGTTCTTCTAAAATGGAAGAAGTTATTTTTGCAGGAACAGAAAATAGAAAAAAAGTAGGTTTTGCTGAAGTTAAGTTATATATAGACAATGAAGACGGAGAGCTTCCAGTTGAATACTCAGAAGTAGTGGTAACTAGAAGGCTTTTTAGAAGTGGAGATAGCACTTATCTTATAAATGATGCTGAGTGTAGACTAAAAGATGTGCAAGAGCTTTTCTTAGATACTGGTATTGGAAAAGATGGTTATAGCCTTATAGGGCAAGGCAAGATTGATGAAATAATATCTAGCAAGTCAGATGAAAGAAGAGCTATATTTGAAGAAGCTTCTCGGAATAATGAAGTATAAAACTAGAAAAGAAGAGGCAATAAGGAAGCTTACATCAGCAAATGCAAATTTAGAGAAAGTAGAAGCTATACTAAATGAAATAAATATAAATTTAGTACCTCTAGAGGAAAAGAGTGCAAAAGCAAGAAAATATTTAGATATAAAAGAAAAACTTAAAGTATTAGATATTAATATATTCCTAGATGATGTAAAAGAAAATGCTGAGAAAATAGCAGAATTTGATTCACAGATTAGTATATTAAATGATGATTTAAAAAAAGAAGAAGAAGTGGCTTTGGAGCTTGAAAAAGCTAAGCTTAATTTAAAAGAAAGACTTGATGAAATATCTTTAAAAATAGAGGAAAATCAAGCAAAATATTATGAATCACAAAGCCTTATAGAAAAGTCTAAATCTAAAAAAGAAATGACTCTTTCTAATATAGAAAATAACAATCAGCAAATAGCAAGGCTCGATGAGGAAGTTAATCAGGATACAGAAAAAATAAATCTTTTAAAAGAAGAACTTAGCGTAAAAGATAAGAAAAAAGAAACACTTCTTTTAAATAAAGAAAAGTTTGTAAAAGAGCTTGAAGAAAAACAAAATTCTTTAGATGAAATAATGAAAAATGTATCTCATGAGGAAGAAAAAATTGAAAATATAAAAAGAGAAATTGAAGCTTTAGAAGAAGAAATAGATGAGATAAATATTGAAAATTCATCTAGAGAGTCAAAAATAGAAGAGTATGAAAAGCAGCTTGCAGATATTATAAGAAATTCATCATCACATAATTTAGAAATAGACAAACTTTCTCTTGATAAAGATGGAATTTTAGCTGATATTAATAATCGATCTTTAACGTTCGAAAAAGTTCAAAGTGAAGAAGGTAAAATAGAAGAAAGTATAAAAAATATTCTTAAAGAAAAAGAGGATTATATAACAAAGCTTGATAGCATTAATTCAGAATGTATGACTAAAAATTCTAGACTTTCATACTTAAAGCATTTAAAAGAGGAAAATGAAGGATATTTAAAAAGTGTAAAAGAAGCATGTAGCTATGCCAAAAAAGAGAATATGGATGGCGTGTATGGTACAGTTGCAGATGTAATTTCTACTGATGAAAAATATGAAAAAGCAATTGAAATAGCGCTTGGAGGATTTCTTCAAAATATAATTGTAGAAAAAGATACTGATGCCAAAAAAATAATAGAATATCTAAAAGAAAACTCTTTAGGTAGAGCTACATTTTTACCACTTAATACTATAAAAAAAGTGGATAAGGATAACTTTGACAAATTAAAGAAATTTGAAGGATTTATAGGATCTGCCATAGAACTTGTAAGTGTAGATAAAAAATATATAGATGTTATAAATTTAGCATTAAATAGGTGTGTAATAGTAGATAACTTGGATAATGCAAACAAATTATATAAAGAGAGCAAAGATAAGGTAAAATTAGTTACACTTTCTGGTGAAGTAATCCAGCCTATTGGTAGTATAACTGGAGGAGCAACATCTTCTAAGAATCTTGGTCTATTAGGAAGAGAAGATAAAATTAAGAAATTAGAAAAAGAAATTGCAGAGCTAGAAGAGAGTAAGAAGATAAATGAGGAAAAATTAAATGAAGTAACAGAGAATTTAGATAAATTAGAAACTGAAAAATCTAAATTTACAAAAGAAAAAGAAGATATAAATTTAAATCTTGCTGTACTTAATGAAAAACTTGAAGCTATAAAAAGAGATGAAATAAAACTAGAGCAAAGAAAAAATACATATTTAGAAAATAAAGAAAATCTTGAAAATCAGCTAAAGAACCTTAAAGAAGATATAGAAATAAGTAACAAGAAGGAAAATGAAAATACTTTAAAAATAGATGAAAAGAAGAAAATAGTAGAAGAATACGCTAGATTTAATAAAGAGAGTCAAAGTGAGCTTGATGGTTTAAATGAGGATATAGTGAACCTTAAAATATCACTTGCATCCTTTGATGAAAGCACTTTATCTATAGATGAGATGAAAGAAAAATTAGAAAATGATATTAAGAACTTTGAAGAGGCTATAGAGAAAAAATCAGCTAAAAAAAGAGAGTATATGCTTGAAATTTTATCATTTAATAACGAAATAGAAGAGATCGAAAAATCATCTGTAGACTTAAAGAAATTTGAAGAAGAATATTCCTCTGTATCTAATCAGTTAAAAGAATCTAAAAAAGATATTTCAGAAAAACTTGATACCTTAGAAGTTAAGATGTTAGAAGGCGTAAATAGGAATGTTAAGATAAAAGATGAAATTTCTAAACTTGAAAACAAGAAGGTTAAGTTTGAATTCGAAATGGATAATATAAAAAATAGAATGTGGGATGAATATGAACTTACAATAAATTCATCTAAAGAGTACGCTGCCTCTGCTCCTAAAGTGGAAAATATTTCTAAAGCTAAAAAGGATGCAGAAGGTTATAGAAATGAAATAAAAGCTTTAGGCGATGTAGATGTTTCTTCAATAGAAGAATATACATCAGTAAAAGCAAGACATGACTTTATAATTTCACAAAAAGAAGACTTAGATGAAACAAAAAATAAGCTAGAGAACCTTATATCTAATATTACGACAATGATGAAAGATCAGTTCATTAGTGGCTTTAAGCTTATAAATTCTAATTTCAAAGACACATTTACTAAACTTTTTGGTGGAGGAAAAGCAAATTTAAAACTTACAGATGAGTCTGATGTTTTAGAAACAGGAATTGAGATTGAAGTTCAGCCACCTGGAAAGAAACTTCAAAGTATGTCACTTCTATCTGGTGGAGAAAAATCACTTACAGCAATTGCGCTTCTGTTTGCAATACTTAAAATAAAAGCGCCTCCATTTTGTATATTAGATGAAATTGAAGCAGCGCTAGATGATGTCAATGTATCTAGATTTGCAGATTATATAAAAATGTATTCTGATAATACTCAGTTCATTGTTATTACACATAGAAAAGGTACTATGGAAGCTGCAAGAACTGTTTATGGTGTTACTATGGAAGAATATGGCGTATCTAAGCTTGTATCAATGAAATTAAAATAATAAATTTAATATTGCGTGGCTAGTTTTGTCTACTTTTGTCGAAAAACTATAAAATTATTGACATGCTGTAGAATAAGGATTATAATAGTCATTGTCTGAAAGATAATTTGATATTAAAATATATGGAATTATTTTAGGAACAAAAGCATTTGATATTTGAGTTACGCTGACTCACACCAAAATAGCGTAAAGGAAGCATAGTTTATATGCTTCCTTTCTTTTTATTAAAAAAATATCAATAAAAAAAGGAAAAATCTTGCTTATAATATTTATTTATAGTAAAATATATGTGTAAAATTATTTTTGAAATTAGGCAGGGGGAGAATAATGGTTTATAAAAAGGTTACAATAATAGCAATTATAGTTGCTATTTTACTTGCAGTGACTTCAGGTTTTGTATTTGGAGAAAATATAGAAGTATCAACAAATGATAAGGTTTATGATTCATTTTTAAAAGTGCTTGTTATAATGCAGAGATATTCATGGCCAGTTATGACTATTATATTTATTTATGCTATGTATGAGTATTATGTAATAGGTTCAGAAATGTTAGAGCATAAGATAACAGGTCAAAGGCTTATTGTAGGTGTTGCAATATTTATGGCAATTATACAAGCATTACCACTTTTTTACGCATTCATAACATTATAAACTAAAGAGAGGTTTGAATATATGAAAGTTTTATTTGGGATTAACAATGATAATACTGTAAAGGGAATAGTTACTTTCTATGAAGAAAAATATAAAGAGAAGATTGAGTATAAAAATGTGTATTACTTTAAACAACTACTGCAAGAAGTAGAAATGGCAGATTATGATAGAGTAGTTGTTTTAGAGGAACTTGAAAAATTTCCTACAACTAATTCAGCACAGATTGATGATTATTTATTTACAAATATAGATAATTTAACCGATGTTTTTGATTCAAAGAAAATTATATTTATAGCTTCAGATAAAAGGAAACTAGGAGATGAATTTTTATCTAAGTTATTTAATCTTGGAATTTATTCAGTACTTACTGGACAAGATAGGACAAAAGGAAAAGTTTGCTCTATAATTAATACATTATTACTAAAAAAAGATGTAAAGAAATATTATGAAGATAAAGTTGGACAAAGTGTATATAGAAGTGTGCAAGTTTCTGAAATAGAACTTCAAAGGATAGTTTCATATTTCAGAAATTTAAATGGTGTAGCAGACAAATACAATGAAATATTTGATAGAGTTGCATCACAATATACGGATGAACAATTAAAAATTGTAATTCGATTTTTACCTGCTGATGTAAAGCAGTATTTATCTTTCAATAATGAAAAATATAAACAAATAATTTCTATAGCTGGTGCAGAACCAGAAGTAAAAGTAGAAAAGAAAGAAGAGGTTCTTCAAAATTCTGATAACGTAATGGAGATAAAAAAAGCTCCGGAGATTATAGAAAAAATCGTATTAAAAGAAGTAAATCATCAAGCGCCTGTTGTAACTGAAGTAATGGAAAAAGAGGTATATCAGTCAGTATATGAGGTCCCAAAGGATTATAAAAAAGTAATATGTTTTGTTGGAGCTCCAAAATCTGGTACAACTTTTTGTATAAATGCTGTAGCAACCCATCTTGCTAAGAAGAATATAAAGACTGCTATTGTAGATTTGACTAGAAAAAGAGATTCATATACTATATATACATATGATAATGAAGGTAAAAGAAATATAGCAGCAGAAAGTTTGAAATATGCATCAAAAGGTATGAATGAACCATTAAATTATGATGCATTAAGCATATATACTTCTATGCCAGGTGAAGATAGAAAATCATATAATGCTGGAAGACTTATTGAAACTGTTATGGAAAGTAATACTGTAATACTTATAGATGCTGATTTTACAACACCAATGGACTACTTTAGACTTTGTCAAGAAATATATGTAGTTCAGGATATGGATGTTTTAAATGTAAGTCAGCTTACAGTTTTCTTAAGAGAACTTAAAAATAGAGGTCTTCCAATGAGTAAGATCCGTATTATAATAAATAAACATATGAAGTGTGCTCTTACAGTTAAAGATATATTAGAAGGAATTGCTACATATACTAGTTATGATCTAAAGACTTATGATGAAATATTTACAAACGGAAATATATCGTATTTTGTAATACCTTTTCATGAAGATAATTATAGAAAATATGTAGAGATGGTATTTAAGTATACAAATGTATTTTCAAGTTTTACTGATGATTTTAAAACTGCTCTAAATAAACTTATAAATGCTATATATCCTATTGGTAATGCATTTGATAAAAAGCAAGAAAAAGAGCATAAAAAAGAAAAGAAGGGACCAGGTCTATTTGATAGATTACTTAATTCAAAGAAAGTTGATGAAAAGTATTTTTCAGAAGAAAAAGCGGAAGAAACTTTAGAAAAAGAAGTAGATTAATAAGGAGAATTATATGATAACAATTATGATAATTTTGCTATTAATAATAGCATTTTTAATGATAGTGCTCCTAAAAATGAACAATGATATAAAATATTATAAAGTTGTATCAAAGAACTTGTCAGCAATGAGAGTTATTCAAAGTATGTTTGAAATTATGGGAGCAACTATACCTGCAGAAAATAAGATAAAAGAACTAAATAAGATAATAATAGATACGTATAGCCCAAAATATTCAACTATTGTAACATTTGATGGTAATAACTATAATGTTGAAGCTACAAATATAGAAACTGATTTTGGAGAAGCCTTAGCTACTCTTGCAGATGCAAGTGAATTTAGAGCTAATGTAGGGAAGAATGTATCAAAGTATATTACAACTTCTGCGGATAAAAATTTAGGTTATAAAACTGCAATAGAAAGAAATATTAAATCTTGTATGTTTTCACCTATATATCACAACAATACATATCTTGGATATTGGATTATTGAAGATGAAGTAGAAAATGCTTTTGATAATATGTCAAAAAATGAAGTTGCAAAACTTAAAAATAATATGGGTGTATTTTTAGAAAACACCTTATATCAAAATATGATTGAAGCAGCTGAAAATACTGATAAACAAACAGGCTTTTATAACAATATTTTTCTATACTCAAAAGCAAAAAAGAAAGTTGCAGATTATGAAAATAACACATTAGTATTTTTACAATTTAGGAATCTAGCTGATATAAATAATACATATTCAAGAGAAATAGGAGATAGAATTTTACTAAAAGCTATAAATGTTATGAAGGAACTTGTAGGTAATGAAACAATCAGTGTAAGATATAGTGGAGCTAAGTTTGTAATAATTTATCCTAATTCTACAGCTGAAACTATTCATTCAAATATTGAAAGAATGCTTGCAAATATTAAATCTAATGCGATCGAAAAAGTAGATAACACGTTTGTTACATTAGATATTCAAATTGTAATGTCTACATTTAAGAAGCAAAGTAACTTGGAAAAACAGATTCAGAAAATGGTGGATTATGTGGAAAATATGAAAGATATTGATACAATAAAGATAATATAGTGGAAATTTAGTCTTAAACTATGATATAATATAAAAAAGGAGCGTGTTTAAGTATGAATCAAGATACAGCGATTTTTAAACCACAAAAAGAGGAATCGAAAAGAGTAAAGGATATAATGCTACAAGTAGTAGATGCATTAAAGGACAAAGGATATGAGCCAATAAGTCAAATAATTGGTTATATAATGTCAGGTGATCCTACATATATTACTTCTCATAAAGATGCAAGAGCTTTGATATGTAAAATAGAAAGAGATGATCTTTTAGAAGAAATGATTAAGAAGTATTTGGAATTATAATATGGGAAGAATTTTAGCTATAGACTATGGCGACGTAAGGGTAGGTCTTGCTGTTAGTGACCCTTTAAAAATAGTTGCAAATGGTCTAGAAAATTTAGTTATAAATAGAAGTGATAAGAATTTCATTTCAGGTATAAAAAGGGTAGCAAAAGATTATGATGTTGAAGAGATTGTGATTGGCTATCCTAAAAATATGGATGGAAGTCTGTCAGAAAAGTCTAAGAAAATAGATTTACTAATTCCAGAGCTTGAAAAAATAGTTCATAAAGTAACTAAAGTAGATGAAAGATTAACTACTGTTAGTAGTTATAAAATGATGAAAGAGCTGAGTATTAGTCAAAAAGAAAAGAATACTTATGCAGATAGATTTGCTGCAATGTATATTTTAGAGACTTATCTAAATAAAAAATAATTAAAATACCCCTGCAAATGCTTATTTTGTAGAGGTATTTTTATATCTTACTTTACATTTGATAATAATTATGATACAATACTTACGTAAAATTTAGAAATTGATTTCTAACTAAAAATCTTTTTAAACATGGAGGATTTTCACATGGAAAAACTTAAAGCCAATTGCAGCGTTCTTAATGTCATTAAGAACTTCCCTGAATTTGACAAGAGGGATTACGTAGAAAGCTATGAAACGGACGAAAGCGTTATGGAGCTCTTTAATCAGTGTAAGTGTAACATCAATGATACTGCCGATTTGATGAGCCATCTTACGATAGGAATGTTCGAGGAAACACTTAAAGCTACATCTTATGATAAGATGAAGCTTAGCCGGTGTGTATTTGCACAAATGGTGGTAGACATATTCAACTGGCAGAAAAATTATTCGTATGATGATATACCGAGAGTAGAAATATGCGGCTATCATAACAGTAAAGGCTATATCCTTCCTGTTTTCTATGTAGGTATGTCAGAATATGGACTTAATCTTACTTTCAAGAATGATTTCAATGAATGGGTAGTAGCAATACGTTCTGATATACCCATTGATAATTTCGGTGTATTTAGCTCTGAAGAGGAGCTTAATGATAGAGAAGGACTCTTAGAGGGATTTCCGAGTGGGGTGAAGATATATTACAGTTCATACGATAAATGTAATAAGAGTATCATAGATAATGATAGATTTATCACAATAATTTCATCTGATAGGGAGTTCTATGATATGCTTCTTAAGATAAGGGATCAGATTAATAAAAATAAAAAAAGGTCTTAAAACAAATAACAGCAATCTTTTTTGTGGAGGAATTACATATGAAAAAGTTTAAAGCAAATTGTAGCGTTCTTAACGTGCTTAAGAATATTCCTGATTTTAGATTTGGTTTTGATGATTTTATCGAAAGCTACGAAACTGATCGTGAAGTCTTGGAAAAAATGGAAACCAAACTTTCTACAACTGTTGGCTCAGATGCAATTAGTTATTTAATAGTTTCAGAAGATTTGAAGTTTGATGGTACAGATATGATTCAAAGCAAACTTAAACAGTTCATGTTTGCACGTAGCATTATTGATATTTTCTATTATGACTTGTGCATAGAACTTCCAACACTTGAAATATGCGGCACTTATTCAGCTGAACATAATGTACTTCCAGTGTTTTGTATAGATATGCCTGAGTATAAACTCAAAATTGTGTTTAAGAATGATTTTTATCACTGGTTTTTTGCTATTGATTCAGAAAATAGCATTAATGATCTTTACTTAGATAAGCTGAGCAAAGAAAATTCTGAATGGTTATATTATTATAAAAGGAAGGTGATACAAATAGGAATGCCTGAAAGTATGCATTTTTCCATTTATGATGAGGAGAAAAACAATAAAAAGTTTATTTCTTATAGTGAGACGGAAAAAGATTTTTATGAGTTTTTACTTAGAGTAAAAACTCAGCTTAGGAAAGTACTTTTACTTTTTTAATTTGCTAAAAAATGTCCCATACAAGTGTATTAGCTTGTGTGGGATATTTCTTATATAATCATTTAATCCTCTATAGTTATTTCCCCAAAAATTACTCCGTAGTAAAGATATCTTGCTTTTTTAGAAAAAATATTTTTTATTGCATTTTCTGAAGCAACAATGGATAGAAGAATTTCAAAAAAATAGATACCTTAATTCAGAGCTTGAAAAAATAGTTTGGAAAGTATAAGAGCAGATGAAAGATTAACCAATGTTAGTAGCTATAAAATGATGGAAGAGCTGAGTATTAGTCAAAAAGAATACTTATGCAGATAGATTTGCTGCAATGTATATTCTAGAGACTTATCTAAATAAAAAATAATTAAAATACCCCTACAAATATTTGAATTTGTAGAGGTATTTTTATATCTTACTTTACTTTTTACAATAATTATGATATAATACTTACGTAAACTTTAGAAGATGATTTCTAACTAAAAATCTTTTTAAACATGGAGGAATTTACAAATGGAAAAACTTAAAGCAAATTGCAGCGTTCTTAGTGTCATTAAGAGCTTCCCTGAATTTGACAAGAGGGATTATGTAGAAAGCTATGAAACGGACGAAAGCGTTATGGAGCTCTTTAATCAGTGTAACATCAATGGTACTGCCGATTTGATGAGCTATCTTACGATAGGAATGTTCGAGGCAACACGTAAAGCAATATATTGTGATAATATGAAGCTTGGCCGGTGTGTATTTGCACAAATGGTGGTAGATATATTCTACTGGCAGGAAAATTACTTGTATGATGATATACCGAGAGTTGAAATATGCAGCTCCCATAACAGTAAAGGTTATATTCTTCCTGTTTTCTGTGTAGATATGCCAGAATATGGACTTGTTCTTACTTTTAAGCATGATTTCAATGAATGGGTAGTAGCAATATGTTCTGAAATACCCATTGATAATCTCGGAGTATTTAGCTCTGAAGATGAGCTTAATGATAGAGAAAGACTCGTAGAAGGCTTTCCAAAATGGGTAAAGGATCAGTGCGATTCATATGATAAATGGAATGCGAGATTTATCACAAGAATTTCATCTGATAGTGAGTTCTATGATATACTTCTTAAGATAAGGGATCAAATTAATGAGGAAGAGAAAAAAAGGTCTTAAAACAAATAACAGAAATTTTTTTGGAGGAATTACATAATGGAAAAACTTAAAGCAAATTGCAGCGTTATTTATGCACTTAGGGGAACCCGCGATTTTTGTTATACAAAGTTTATTCCAAGCTATGAAACAGATCCAGAAGTGCTTGAAAAATTTCAGAACCATTTTTCTAAATCCTATGCCGCAGATGTCATTAGTTATTTGTTAGCTTCAAATGTGAAGTTTGATGGCCCAAAATATGAACAAAAGAAGTTTGAGCAGTTTATGTTCGCACAGAGCATTATTGATATTTTCTATTACGATGCTGTTTGTTTTGAGGATGATCTTTTTAGGGCACTTCCAAGGGTCAAGATATGTGGCGGCCATGTATGTAAAGGTTATGAGCTTCCGGTATTTTTTATAAATATACCTAGTTATGCTCTTTCAATTGCATTTAAGAGCAATTTTGCTAGATGGTCATATGCTATATCCGCAAAATATAGCATAAAATGTGAAAAAGAGGCTGTAAGTTCATCTTCTTTAGACAAAGATAAAGAAAAGATTCATGTAGGAATGCCTGTTGAAATGCATTTTGATTTTTACAATAAAGACAAAAACAATAAAACATTTATTTCTTGGAGCGATTCAGACAAAGAGTTTTATGAGTTTTTACTTGAATTGAAAAAGAAGATTAAAGAAACACAAGAAAGATTGATGATACGTAGGTAAATTTGTTAAAAGTAACCCATATAGGTATATTGTACTAAGCTAAATTTTAGAAAGTATAATTAACCTATATGGGTTATTATTTATGTTATTTTAATCCTCTATAGTTACTTCTTCAAAAATTACTCCATCACAAAGATCTCTTGCTTTTTTTAGAGTTTCTTCTGACACAGCAGTATATCCAATAAGTTCAAGACCTTTTTTATGTAAGTCATCAGCATATGATTCTTTTAATTTGTTAATATCATACATTATAAACTGAGGATTACTTTCAAAATTAAGAATTGGAGTTTTTAAAATTGTTTTCTTTAAAAAGTTTGAATTTTTATTTATTTCATCTTCATCTACAATTTGACCTCTAGTTATATCAGGAGCATTATTTTTAAACCATAATACTGTCATAGGATCTTTAGATGCAATCATAACTACTCCATGATAGTCTTCAAGACAATGTGCAACTCTTTTCTCTAATATTCCAACTTCATTATCATTATTTATTATTTCTATAAGTATTGGAACTTTTCCATTTATAGCTTCCAATAGCTTTTTTAAAGTAGGAATCTTATACTCAGTTCCTTTAAGCATTAACCTACAAGCTTCTTCTACTGGACAGTGCAGAGGAGATAAATCCAAACTACATAGTCTAGTAAAATTTTCATCACCAAATACTATAGCTTCATTATCTAAAGTAAGCTGCACTTCAAAATGCACGGCAAAACCATTTTTTATAGCATTTTCAAAAGCACCAATAGAATTTTCAGGAATGTTTTCGTTTCTAGAATGAAGCCCCCTTTTAGCTATAAATCTATAATTTTCTTTAATCATTGTTAAAAAAACCTCCAATTTATAATATAACATAAAGATATATCTAAATCAATAGAATTTTGGAAAGCGAGTTAAAGAAATTTAATTAAAAATGCTTGAAAAAAATCTATTTATATGATAAAGTTTTAGATATATGAGGTGGTATTTTTATGAAGCTAGATGTTATCATGCAAAATGAAGATTTAAATTTAAAGAAATGTATAGAAAATGAGATGAGTCTTAATCCTAAAAAAATGTATATATATGCGGGAACTGTAAAAGAATCAGGATTTAATATTATTGAAGAAAATATAATAGATACATCTGTTAAACTTGTAATGTATATGGGAGTAGACAAAAAGAATACTACCAAAAGTTTACTTGAAAGTATTTTAAGTTATTCAAAGGAAGTATATTATTATAACAATAACGAAATAAAAGAATTTGAAGGAACATCTATTGTTTTTGAAAATGATAAGAGAGCTGTTATATATTTCTCATCTGGAAAAATATCTGAAAATTCTATGACAGAAGACTTAGTTATGATATCTAAGTTTGAATATGATTTAAAATCAGATTTAGAGAAAAGGGAATATAAAGAGAAAATAAAACAGTTATCTAGCTTAAAAGATTTAGAATTTACTCTTCTTAAAAAATCTGATATTTCAGATCTTATAGATAGCAAAATTATCTTTTCAAATAAACAGTATGAACATAGTGTTAAGTCAATAGCTGAACTTTTGGGCAAAAAAGATGAAGCTAAAAAAGATAGTAAGGATGTAAAATCAGATGAAGATATAGTAGCTTCTGATTTTGGAATGCCAGAAGTAAAATTAGATGATAGTTTTTCAGATTTTGATATTGATGTATCAATGGTATCAGAAGCTGTAATAAAGACAGATGCTAAAGAAGAAAAAACTAAGAAAAAATCCAAAAAAGAAGAAAAAGTAGAAAATAAGGTAGATCAAGGCTTTGAAGATGAAGTTATAGATGAAGAAGAGATAGATGATGATATTAACTTAGATGAAGAAATAGACTTAAATGATATGTTATTTACAAAATCTACAGTTAAACTTAAGGAGAAAAAGAAAGAAGCAAATAAAGAAAAGATGGATGACAGTGGAGAAAAATCTTTTAATGATGAAGTAGAGCTTCTTAAAGTTAAGAAAGTAGATTTAAATAATGTAACAAACTTCATTATGCAGCTTCCAGCTAAACAGCAAAATAAAAAGGATTTAGATATTATAAAAATACCTAACTATATAAGAGATTTAATACCAGCATTCTTTGAATTCCCAGATAAAGCAAAAGTAGTAGATGAGGCAGGAGTTATAACAAAAGAAAGAGATATACATATTGAGATTATAGATTGTAAGGAAAATAAGAAGTATATAGAAAACTCATCTAAGATGTTCCAAAGAAAAGGTCAAACATTTATATCTATACTTTGCAAAAATTTGGAAAATATTGCTTATGAAGAGAATGATATAGTTAGAATAATAAAGCTTTCAGAAGATACATACCATATTGAAATTGTTAATCAGGATATGCAAGAATATAAGATATGGGAAAAGATAATGAATAAAAACTTAAAATCTTGTAAGAGAAAATATGGAATAATGTAATATAATAAAGTGCAGGCAGTCGCCTGTATTTTATTTTGCTTAAAAATGCCAAAATTCCATTTGTTTTTTAGTAGGTTTATGATATAATTTTAAAATAAGGATAAGATATATTAGAAAGGAGAAATCTAGCTCATTTAAAGAGCTAGGATGTGATATATGGATCAGTTAAGTATGTTTGATGATAATAATAATGAAAAAGTATATAAGCGTATAGATGAGCTAAGAGAAGAAATAAAGTATCATAATAAACTGTACTATGAAAATGATGAGCCTGAAATATCAGACTTTGAGTATGATAAACTGACTCAGGAACTTAAAAAATTAGAAAAAGAACATCCAGAGTACATAAGTAAAGAGTCGCCTACTCAAATTGTAGGAGGTAAAAATAAAACTATATTTTCTGAGGTCGAACATAAAGTTAAAATGCAAAGTCTGCAAGATGTTTTCTCATTTGAAGATGTAGAAGAGTTTCTAGATAAGATTAGAAGTAAGTTTGGAAGTAATGATATAGAATTTTCAGTTGAAACAAAAGTAGATGGACTTTCTGTTTCACTAGAATATGAAAATGGTATGCTTACTTGTGGCTCAACCAGGGGAGATGGAAGCGTAGGGGAAGATGTTACTCAAAATATAGAATGCATAAAAAGCATACCTAAAAAACTTCCTACTAATGATACCATTGAAGTAAGAGGAGAGGTATTTTTGCCAAGAAAAGAGCTTGAAAGGTTAAACAAAGAACTAGAAGAAAGTGGGAAAAAGCTACTTGCAAATACTAGAAATACAGCAGCAGGTACACTTAGACAGCTAGATTCTTCTTTAGTAGAACATAGAAATCTAGATATATTTATATTTAATGTACAAAAATGTGAAACAAAGAAATTTGATAAACATAGTGAAAGCTTAGAATATTGCCGCACGCTTGGACTTCACACTTTAGATTATGCTATTCTATGTAAAAGTAATGAAGAAGTAATAAATGCAATAAAAAAGATAGGTTCTTTAAGAAATGAGCTAGAATACGATATAGATGGAGCAGTTGTTAAAGTCAATGATTTATCTTTAAGAAAAATGCTTGGAACTACTATAAAAGTTCCAAAGTGGGCAGTTGCATATAAATATCCACCTGAGCAGCAAGAAACGGAAGTCTTAGATATAATAATGCAAGTCGGAAGAACTGGTAAAGTAACTCCTATGGCTTGTTTAAAACCAGTAAAAGTTGCTGGTTCTACTATATCAAGCGTAACACTTCATAATTTTGATTATTTAGAAGAGAAGGATGTAAGAGTAGGAGATATATGTGTTATTCAGAAAGCTGGAGATGTAATACCTGAACTTGACCATGTAGTATTAGAGAAAAGGCAAAAGAAGCTTAATAAGTTTAAAAGACCTACTGTTTGTCCTGTGTGCAAAGAGCCTTTAGCTCAAGATGAAGGAACTGTTGATTTAAGATGTATTAATAGCGAATGTCCAGCTCTTTTATATAGAAGTATGCTTCATTTTGTAAGTAGAGATTGTATGGATATTTCTGGAATGGGTGATATACTTATAGAAAAACTAATTGATAGCGGTAAAATTAAAGATGTATCAGATATATATGCTCTTAAATATGAAGATTTTTACTCAATGGATAATTTTAAAGAAAAATCAGCTACTAATCTTATAAATGCAATAGAAAAAACTAAAAACAATTCTTTAGATAAACTTATTTTTGGACTAGGTATAAGAAATGTTGGAAAAAAAGCAGCCAAAATACTTGCAAATAAATATGAGGATATATATGAAATATCTAAAGCAAGTTTAGAAGAGCTATCAAACCTAGAAGACTTTGGAGATATAATGGCAAAATCAGTAGTAGAGTTCTTTGAAAAGCCAAAAACTATGGAAATAATAGAAAAATTAAACAATTATGGCGTTAATTTAAAAGGAAATAAAATAAATCTTTCTTCAAATAAACTAGAAGGAAAATCTATATGTGTAACTGGTTCTTTTGATGATTATTCAAGAGATGATATAGTAAAAATAATTGAGGAAAACTCAGGTAAATTTGTAAATTCAGTATCTAAGAAAACAGATATATTAATAGCTGGGGAGAATGCAGGAAGTAAGTATAAAAAAGCAGAAGAGTTAAAGATATCAATAATGACAATAGAAGAATTTTTGAAAATTGTCGAAAATTAACATAAAGTGTATTGCAAAAAAAATTATTATATGTTATAAATATTATGTAGTTTATGAGGTGTGATTATGAAGAAAACGTCAGTTATGTTAGTTGTTTTAATTATAGCAATAGTTATTGTTGCAGCTATAGGTATAGTTCCACTTGCATTTTTTAAATCAAGTACTGATTTATATAAATCAAATATAGTTTCTGGTAATAGTGAGTATCAAGTAAATCTAAAAAATATAGCTAGCAATAGTGCTTTATCAGATAATATAAAAGGTGATATAGTTAGCATGTACAATACTACAGATGAAGTATTTGTTACTGCTAGAACTTCATACTTTTGGGCTATAGCATATTTAGTTATGGCAATTTCAGTACTTCTTATAGCAGTAGGCATATACTTTATCAAAAATGAAGGATGTAAAAATTACGTTGGTACATCATTTATTGTAGCAGCATGTATGCTTCTTGCATTCTTAGCTATAATTGGTTTCTGCCTTCTTAAGTAAATTATATAAAATAATATAATATAAAATCCCGTAAAATATTATATATTTTAAGGGATTTTTTCATTAATATATTGTAAAAGTAATAAAGTAATGATATAATTTCCTATGAAAATAAAATGCGTTTTAGGAGGTAATTACCATGCTTAAAGATTTACAAGAAAAATACCTTGAAAGAATATGCAGACTCCTTCGTGATGAAAATGTTAAAAACGTTTGCAATGATGATCTAACATGGTTTGAAGCAGAACGGCTGCTCTATGAGCATGATATAATGCATGATTACCCTACTCTTGAAGATATGTTTTACTGCGTTGCAGATAACAGAATTACTGAAGAGGAAAAAGAAAGAATTTTAAAAGATCATTTTGAGGAGGCTTTTTGTTAAAGTTAGCTTATTTATAAAATACCACTTAATTTTAAGTGGTGTTTTTGTGTTTAATTTAACAATTTTTTAACCAAAATTGTATTTCATCATAATATATTTGTAGGTGATATTTTGTGATGAGTATAATTGAAGAAAAATGTGGTATATTTAGCTTAGAAAATGAAATAAAGGATAGGTTATTTAAAAGAAATGATATTGAAGTATATGCAGATAATAGTGCAACAACTTTTATGAATAAAGAAGTTATAAAAGAAATGTGTGATGCTATGGAAAAAGTATATGGTAACCCATCATCAATATATTCTAAAGGTGCGGTAGCTAAAGAAATGCTTGAAAGTGCCAGAAGTAAAATAGCCGGAATAATTGGAGCTAAAAAAAGTGAAATATATTTTGTTTCTTCTGGAAGTGAAGCTGATAACTTAGCACTTATTGGTATAGCAAGAGCAAATAGAAAAAAAGGTAATCATATAATAACTACTAAGATTGAGCATATGGCTGTTCTAAATACATGTAAGAGATTAGAAAAAGAGGGGTTTGAAGTAACTTATTTAAATGTTGACAGTAAAGGTAGAATAAGTATAAATGAGCTTATGAATTCAATAAAAGAAAATACCATACTTATATCTATAATGGCAGTAAATAATGAAATAGGTACAATTCAAGATATAGAACAAATAGGAAAGATAGCTAAGTATAAAGGGGTAATTTTCCATAGTGATTTTGTTCAAGGAGTAGGACATATAAATATAGATGTAAGAAATATTAATATAGATAGCTTAAGTATGTCTTCTCATAAATTTCATGGCCCAAAAGGAGTAGGAATCTTATATATAAAAGATAAGGTAGATTTTGAACCTGTAATATATGGAGGACATCAAGAAAAAGGTAAGAGGGCAGGAACAGAAAATGTATGTGGAATAATGGGAGCGGCACTAGCAATGGAGCTTGCAAGTGAAAATATAATAGATAAAAATATGAAAGTATCAAAAGTTAGAGATTATCTAAAGGAAAAATTAGAAAATCTAGATGAGAGAATAAAAATAAATGCAGATAGTATATATAAAACTAGTGGTAATTTAAGTGTTACTATAGATGGAATTAATGGAAAGGATATGGTGCTTATGCTTGATATGCATAAAATTTATGTATCAACTGGAAGTGCTTGTAATTCATCAGAATCTTCAGCTTCACATGTCCTTTTAGCAATTGGTATGAGTGAAATCCAAGCTAAAAATACAATAAGATTTAGTCTAAGTGAGGATAATACGGTAGAAGAAATGGATTATGTAGTAAACAGTATAAAAGAGATATTAGAAAAAGTATAAAGGTATAAGGGGCTTTTTTAGTCCCTTATATTGCTAAAACTTTAAAAATATTGTCATAAAAACTATTTTTAATTTACAAGCATATAAATCTAATGTATAATAGATGATAGCTAGAAAGGGGACTAGATGATATGTATGAATTTACAAGTAGAGCTGAAGAAGCTTTAAATATAGCAAAGAAATTTGCAAAGGAAAATAACTATCAGTTTATAGGTACAGAGCATCTACTTTATGGTTTAGTAGCAGAGGGCGCAGGGCTTGCAGCTAAAATACTTGGCAAGCAAAATATAACTAAGGAATATATAAAAAATGAGATATTAAAAATAGATGGAGCTCAAGATACAGCTGTTCATATAAAAGATATTGATTATACACCTAAAGCTAGCAAAGTAATTAAACAAAGTAAAAAAGAATCTATTAAAATGAAGCATAACTATATAGGAACAGAACATTTACTTTTAGCCCTTATGAGAGAAGTAGATAGTATAGCAATACGAATACTTATAGATGCACAGGTAGATCCTCAGAAGATATTTGTAGATTTAATGAAAGTAATATCTGAAGATTCTCCTGTTGGAACATTTGTAGAGGAAACTGATTATAAAGAGGTATATCCAACTTTAAATACTTATGGAATAAATATGAATGATGAGGCTATCTCTGGCAAATTAAGTAATGTTGTATCAAGAGAAAATGAAATAGATAGAATGGTTCAAATAATTGTTAGAAAGACTAAAAATAATCCCTTAGTCATAGGTGAGCCAGGAGTTGGTAAAACAGCACTTGTTGAAGGCTTAGTAAAGAGAATTGTAGATAAAAAAGTACCACCTGAGCTTGCAAATAAAAAAGTATATTTACTTGATATATCACAAATGGTAGCAGGTGCTAAGTATAGAGGGGATTTCGAGGAAAGATTAAAAAAGTGCATATCTGAGTGCGAAAAGGATGGAAACATTATACTTTTCATAGATGAGATACATAATATTGTAGGTGCTGGTTCTGCAGAAGGCGCAATGGATGCAGCTAATATTTTAAAGCCAATGCTTTCTAAAGGCTCTGTTCAGATAATAGGTGCAACTACCATATCAGAATATAGGAAACACATAGAAAAAGATGCAGCTTTAGATAGAAGATTTCAGGTTATAAATATAGAAGAACCAACTAAAGAAATGGCAATAGACATACTTAAATCTTTAAAAACAAGTTATGAAATTTATCACAATATACTACTTCCAGATGACTGCATAGAAGCGTGCGTAAATCTTAGTAAAAGATATATAAACGATAAATTTTTACCAGATAAAGCAATAGATGTACTTGAGGAAGCTTGTTCTAAAAAGAGAGTAACTTCACTTAGTGCGCCAAATAGTATAAAAACTTTAGAAGATAAATTAAAAAAGATTGACCTAGATAAAGAAGAAGCAATAATTGAAGAAAATTTTGAAAAAGCAGCTAAATATAAGGAAAAGTATGAGAAAACTGAAAATAAATTAAATGATCTTAAATATAAGGAAAACAAGGTAATTAGTCTTAAAGTTGATGACATATATGATGCAGTTTCCACCATTACCAAAATTCCTATATCTAAGCTTAATAAAACAGAAACAGAAAAGTTAAAGGATTTAGAGCAAAATATAATAAAGAGAGTAATTGGTCAAGAAATGGCAGTAAAGAGTTTGTGCAGGTCAATTATTAGAGCAAGAGTAGGTATAAAAGATGAGAAAAGACCAATAGGTACATTTTTACTTCTTGGACCTACAGGAACAGGAAAAACTGAGCTTGTAAAGGCTCTAGCAGATAATATTTTTGAAAATGATAATTCGCTTATAAAATTAGATATGTCAGAGTATATGGAAGCACATAGTGTGTCTAAGCTTATAGGGGCGCCTCCACGGATATGTTGGATATGATAATTCAAATGGTGGACTTTTAACAGAAAAGGTAAGGCAAAATCCGTATAGCGTAGTGCTTTTTGATGAAATAGAAAAAGCCCATAGTGACATATATAATATACTTTTACAAATTTTAGATGAGGGTGTGCTTACAGATTCTACTGGAAGAAAAGTAGATTTTAAAAATACAATTATAATTTTAACATCTAATATTGGTGCTAAAAATATAACAGAAAAAAGTAAAATGGGATTTTCTAATAAATTAGATGAAAATAGAGATTATGAAGAAGTAAAAAAAGAAGTTATACAAGAAGCTAAAAAGAATTTTAAACCTGAGTTTATAAATAGACTAGATGAGATAATAGTATTTAGAAAACTAACTAAAGAAAATATACAAGAAATAACAAGAAAACTTCTAAATGAATTTTCACAAAGACTAAAAAATAAAAAGATTGACCTTGTTTATGATGATAAGGTAGTAGAATTTTTAGCAAATGTTGGTTTTGACAAAGAATATGGCGCAAGACCATTAAAAAGAGCTATTCAAACTAATGTAGAAGATTTAATTGCAAGTGAAATTATAAATGGAAAAATTAAAGAAAATAAAAAGGTTTATATAACTGATGAAACTGAAAGTAATAAAATTAAAGTAGAAAAAATAACAAAAATTTAATTTAAATGTGCGTTTTAAGTAACAATGTACTTGAAATGCATATTTTTATTATTTAAATTTACATATAATGTTGACATAACAATATGTGCAGTGGTATAATATATGCGCAAGAATTTAGGAAATCAAAAAATAATTATTGAAGGAGAAAGTTATGGCACTTAATTTTAATTTATGCACAACCAACTTAAGAGAGGTTTTTCGAAGGGCAATGGATTTTGCTAAGAAAAATGGTGCTTATTATGTATCACCAATGGATATTTTGTATGGATTTTTTACTACTGAATGTGTTCCAAGGTACTTTTTACTTGAACTTGGAATAACAAAAGGGATGATTTTTAAGAGAAATTTATTTGATTTTCCGAACAATGAGGAAGAGGAAAAAATATCAAAGCTTTTTATACTCCCATATGATGACAGATTACAGGCAATTATAAAGTCTTATGAATATGATAATGCTAAGATAGCTTCCACAATAAGATTCTTCACTCATTTTTTAAACCATATTAATCATTTTCCACATTATTACGTGGATATTATAAAATTATTTGAAGATGTGCACGTTAAGCTTGATATTAATAGCTCGTTTATTAAGAAAATGTTGAAAAAAATAAAACCGTTAGAGTTTTTATATGACGCTCACTACTTCATGAATGAATATATATATGAGAAAATCCCTAGTAATATATATACTATTTTTCCAAATTCGTCTCGAGAATGTTTAACATGTAATTATGGTTATGAGAAAATTGTCGATATAAGTTATAAATATTTGGATAAATTTGGAGTAAATTTTTCAAAACGTGCAGTTAATAATGAACTTTCGAAACTTATTGGAAGAGAACATGAAATTGATAGAATGCTTAATATCCTTAGCAAGAAAACCAAAAACAGTCCGGTACTTTTAGGCGAGGCGGGTGTAGGTAAAACTGCTATTGTTGAAGGTCTAGCTATGAAGATTGCAACTGGTAATGTACCCAAAAATTTAATGAATAAGGTTATATACAGTTTGAACTTAAATAGTATGATTGCTGGTTCAAGATATCGTGGAGATTTTGAGGAACGAATAAACGAAGTATTAAATGAAGTACAAAAAGCAGGGAACATAATACTCTTTATAGATGAACTTCACAACATTGTAGGAGCTGGAGCTTCAGAAGGTGCAATTGATGCAGGAAATATTTTAAAGCCTCCTCTTTCTCGTGGAAAAATTCAGATTATAGGTGCAACTACTCTTGACGAGTATAGGAAAAAAATTGAAAAAGACGCTGCACTTGAAAGAAGATTTAATCCTGTCATAGTAGGTAAAATGGATAAAGAGGAGTCTTTTGAGGTCATAACTGGAATAAAGGAAAGCTATGAAGATTATCATGGTATTTCTATTCCGGATGGTACAATAAAGCTTGCTATAGATCTTTCAGATAAATATATACCTGAAAGAAATTTTCCTGATAAAGCAATTGATGTAATTGATGAAGCATCTGCCTTGTGTGTAATAAAAGGAGAGCAAGTTTTGACGAATGATATAGTAAAAAGTGTTGTATCTACGTTTAAGAATGTCAATATTTCTGATATTACATCAGAAAATGTGAATTTAACAGCGTCTGCTAGAGAAAACATTAAATCCGAAATTTTTGGTCAAGATGAGGCTGTAACAAAGATTTTTGATACTATATCAATGTCATATTTCGGAATAACAAATGAGAAAAGGCCTCTTGCTAGCTTCTTTTTATCAGGCAAAACTGGTGTTGGTAAAACATATCTTGCAAAACTTCTTGCAAAACATTTACTTGGTGATGAAAATAGGCTTATTAAACTTGATATGACGGAGTATATGGAGAAGCATAGTGTGAGCAAGATTATAGGTGCACCTCCTGGATATGTCGGCTTTGATGAAGTAGTTGGACTTACTGAAAAAGTAAGGAGAAATCCCTATTCGATAGTTCTTCTTGATGAAATTGACAAGGCTCATCCTGATGTACTTAATCTTCTTCTTCAGATTCTTGATGAAGGAAAATTAACTGATGCTTCTATGACAGAGGTTAGTTTCAATCAGACCATAATAATATGTACAGCAAATAGTGCATCATATACTAATAATTCAAAAAGTCTTGGTTTTGGAGAGCATGATAATAATAGTGATGTTTTGAATGATATAAAGAAGGGAATAAAGCAGGAAATACTTGATAGATTTGATGAGGTAATAGTTCTTAATAATCTTGATATTAAAGTGCTTAAAGAAATCGCAAGCATTGAAGTAGCTAAGCTTCAGGATTCATTCAAATTAAAAGGCTTTAAATTTACTGTATCAGATGATGTAACTGAGTGCATATTAAACCATTTAAAAGATGGTAGTGCAAGACATGTAAGTCAATTGGTAAAAAATATTGTTTCAAAGCAAATTATAGCTGCAATAACAGAGGGCAAAGTTATCCAAGGGAAAGAGTATAATATTGACTGTGATCTTGAATCAGAAAAGTTAATATTCCTTGAGCGTGAGCTTGCATTTTGTTAAACAAACTAAAACATAAGTAGAGTTAAAATTCTACTTATGTTTTTTTCTAGTTATTCCTATTTTTAAACAATATTCAGTTATAGGGCAGTTACCACATAATGGCTTTTTGGCTGTGCAAATAGCTCTTCCGTGATTTACAAGTATATGGTTTATTTTATTAAAGTATTTTCTATCTATCTTTTTTATTAGTTCTTGCTCTTGTTTTAAAGGAATATTAGACTTAGTAAATCCCATCCTATATGTAATTCTCGATACATGAGTATCTACTGCAATTCCTTCCACTTTATTATAGCACTCTTGCAAGATAATATTTGCACTTTTTCTACCGATGCCATAAAGGGATGTAAGCTCTTCCATTGTATCTGGAATCTTTTTATTAAAATCACTTAATATCTTTTTGCACGTAAGTGATATGTTTTTTGCTTTGTTTTTATAAAATCCACAAGGTTTTATAATTTTTTCTATATCTTCTAATTTAGCATCTGCAAGTTTCTCTAAAGTATCATATTTATTAAAAAGAATAGGTATAATTTTATTTACCATATTATCTGTACACTGAGCTGCAAGGATTAATGCTAAAGTAAGCTCTAGTGGAGATGTATAATTAAGACCACATTTTGCATGCATATATTCATTTTCTAAAATTGATATTATTTTATCTATATTTTCTTTTGATTCTAAATTTTTACTCATTATATTCACCTTAAACTAAAATATTACATATTATATACTAAATATATTATAAATATATTTTAGTATTAAGTCAAGAAAGGAGATATATAAAGTGTTTTTTGGGGTTTTTAGAAAGACAATTGGACTCGTAATTTTAGCAGTAGGTGTAGGGATAATTTTATCACTTATTCTTCCTTTTTGGGGATGGATTATGCTAGTTGCTGCGGCAATGATTATACTTGGTATATCTTGGTTCTTGTGCTAAGCAAATTGAAAAGGGGAGAATACATATATGAAAATAGTTGTATATAAGCCAGGAAGATTTATGAGATTTGTTTTTAAATCAATATTTAAAATTTAATAAAATGTCTGCAAGAGTAGCATATAGCAAAATTGCAGGCATTTTATTTTTTATACTTGCTTTTTATATACCTTTGTTATATAATTTTCTTGTAAATTAAGAAAAATTAAAAAAAATGTAATTTATTATAATTATTGGAGGATATATGTTAAAAGAAATACTAAGATATGTATATGTCATAATATTTTCTGCTATTTTGATAGGAATTATGGCGTATGTCATGTTAATAAATAAAGAAGATAAAAAAGAAGTAGATACACTTGTAATATTTGGAGAAAATACTGATTTAGATGATGCACATAGACCATTTCTTGAGGATGGATGTATATATGTTGCATTTAGTACATTTTATAAAACTGTAGATAAAAATTTATTTTACGATGAAATAGCAGAAAAGATTATTATTACTAATAAAGATTCAGTAGCTAAAATAAAATTAAACTCTAATATAATAAATGTTAATTTGAAAGATAAAGAATTAAAGCATGAAGCAAAAAAAATAGGAAATGTGGTATTTTTACCACTTTCAGACATAGTAGAGTTTTACGATATAACACTTTCATATAATGAAGAAAATAAGATTGTAACTATAAGCAAAAAAGAAGAGAATACTTCAAAAATAAAATATAATAAAGTAAATGTGTATGAGGATATAAATACATCTTCTAAAGTGATGGAAACACTTAACCTAAATGATGATGTAATAGTTTATGAAGAGGCTCTAAAACATAATAGATGGATAAAACTAAAGACTATGTCAGGAAATGTTGGGTATATTTTTAAACAAAATGTTGATGTAGCAAATAATGTTCCAAATATAGATGAAAATAAACCAAATGAAAACAGCGAAAAATATGTTATGTTTTGGCAATATGGAAGCACTCTTAACGGTCTTGGCGATAGAATAGATGGAGTAAATGTAGCAGCTCCTACTGCTTATGAGCTTTCCAATGAACAAGGAAATGTAAGTGGCGTGCTTACTATCGGATATATAGATAGAGCTCATAGCTACGGATATCAGGTATGGGGAGTAGTAAATAATGGTATAGATAATGCAAATTATTCTTCTAAAGCAACTTCAGTAGTTATGAATAGTGAAGTCGCAAGAGAAAATTTAATAAGAAATATTTTAAATATAGTAGATAGAGATAATTTGGATGGAATAAATATAGACTTTGAAGCAATGAAAACAGATGATAGAGATTTATTTACTCAGTTTATAAGGGAACTTGCCCCACTTATGCGTGAAAGAGGAAAAGTACTTTCAGTAGATACATACTTTACTACATACTTAGATAGAACAAAAATAGGTGAGGCAGCTGATTATGTAGTATTAATGGGATATGATCAAAATGGTGCATGGTCTGAAGTTAGTGGAAGTGTATCATCACTTGAATGGGTTGAAAATAATATATTATCACTTATGAATGACTCGAATATACCACATAATAAAATAATATTAGGTGTTCCATTCTATACAAGACTTTGGACTGAAAAGCAAGGTGAAAGCAAACCTACAACAGTTATATATACAATTTCTCAAGCTGCAAATTATATAAATAGAAATGCTATTGATTTAACATATGATGAAAAAACTGGTCAAAATTATTTTGAATATACAAGAGGTAATGTTACATATAAAATGTGGGTAGAAGATGCAACTTCCATGAAAAATAGGGTTGATATTGTAAATAAGTATAATTTAGCTGGTATATCTGCATGGAGAAAAGGATTTGAAACTGATGATATTTGGCCAGCAATTGTAAGTAATATTCAGTATTTACAATTTAATTAAAATAAAGTTAAAAAAATAAACTAAAATGTAAGTTACAAAATATATAATAAATGAACCTAGCTTCAAAATGCCATAGCTAGGTTTATTTATATATTACTACTCTTGCATTTTTAATAAATATGTTGTATTATACTAACGTATTATAAAAAGGAAAGTGAAAGAATTTGAATACATTTAAAAACGCAGTGATTGTTGGTAGGTTTCAACCTATACATATTGGACATGAGAAATTAATTAATCTTGGACTTTCTTCAGCAGATAGACTTATTGTTTTTGTTAGTAGCTCTGACAAGGAAAAAACAGAAAGAAATCCATATTCTGCTGAATATAGAATAAAATTAATAGAAAAAATATATAGTGATAAAATAAAAGAAGGAAGGCTAATAGTAAAACCTCTAAAAGATTTAACAAATGAAAATGACCTTACTTTTAAATGGGGAGAGTATGTAATAAAAGAGGCAGAAAATATATTAAAAGATAATTTAGAGTGTATAATATATGGTAAAGATAAAAATATATTTAAATGTTTTAGTAAAGATACTGTAAAAAATATATCAGAAATATTTGTTAGTAGAAATCAGCTTGAAGTATCTGCAACTAAAATTAGACAGTTTTTAGAAGATGATGATAAAATATCTTTTAATAGTTATATAAATCCAAAAATTCATGATGAATATGAATGCTTAAGAAGCATATTATTAAAGGTGAAAGATGAAAATAAGGAGTGATGCTATAGTGTCAGATTTAGAAATAGTAGATAAGGAAATATATGACCTAATAAAAAAGGAAGAAGCAAGGCAAAAAAACAACATTGAACTTATAGCTTCAGAAAACTTTGTATCTAAAGCAGTTTTAGAGGCTGTAGGTAGCAAACTTACAAATAAGTATGCTGAAGGATATCCATCTAAAAGATATTATGGCGGATGTGAGAATATAGATGAAATAGAAACTTTAGCAATTGAAAGAGCAAAAAAACTTTTTGGTGCTAAATATGCAAATGTTCAGCCTCATTCTGGTAGTCAGGCTAATATGGCAGTATATATGTCAGTTCTTACGCCAGGTGATACTGTGCTTGGAATGGATTTATCTAGTGGCGGACATTTAACTCATGGTGCTAAAGTTAGCTTTTCTGGAAAAACATATAATTTTGTTCCTTATTCTGTAAATAAGGATGGAATTTTAGACTATGATGAAATATTAAAACTCGCTAAAGAAGTTAAACCTAAAATGATTGTTGCAGGTGCAAGTAGTTATCCAAGAGCTATTGACTTTAAAAAGTTTAGAGAAATAGCGGATGTTGCTCATGCATATCTTATGGTAGATATGGCACACATTGCAGGACTTGTTTGTACAGATAACCATATGTCACCTGTACCTTATGCAGATTTCGTTACAACAACAACTCATAAGACATTAAGAGGACCAAGAGGTGGACTTATACTTTGTAATAGCGAGGAACTTGCAAAAAAGATAGATAAAAATATATTTCCAGGGGTGCAAGGTGGACCACTTGAACATGTAATCGCTGGAAAAGCAGTATGTTTTAAAGAGGCTATGAGTGATGAGTTTAAGAAATACGCAGATAAGCTTGTTAAAAATTGCAAAACTTTAGCTACCGCTCTTATAGAAAGAGGATTTGACTTAGTATCAGGTGGAACTGATAATCACCTTATTTTAATAGATTTAAGAAGTAAAAAGGTGACAGGAAAAGAAGCAGAAAAACTTCTTGAAGAAGTAAACATCACGGTTAATAAGAATGCTATACCTTTTGATACAGAAAAGCCATCTATAACAAGTGGAATAAGAATAGGAACAGCAGCATGTACATCTAAAGGGCTAAATGAAGAAGATATGTTAGACTTAGCAGATGCAATTAATTTAGCACTTTCTAAAAATGTAGATGAAGAAAATTATGAAAAAAATAAAGAAAAAGCTATAAATATAGTAAGTAGAATAACTGAAAGGGTTGAAAACAGTGTCAGATAAATTAATAATTGTCGAGTCACCATCTAAAGCAAAAACAATAAAAAAATACTTAGGAGATGAGTATGATGTAATAGCATCTCAAGGTCATATAATAGATCTTCCTGCAAGTAAATTTGCAATTGATGTTGATAATAACTTTAAACCAGAATACATTACTATGAAGGGTAAAGCAAAAATAATAAATGAAATAAAGAAACTAGCTAAAAATAAATCTAAAATATATCTTGCAACCGACCCTGATCGTGAAGGGGAGGCAATTGCTTGGCACTTAAAGAATGTGCTTGATATAAAAGATAATGAAAAGTGTAGAATTGAATTTCATGAAATAACTGAAAGTGCGATAAATAAAGCCATTGGAAAATCTAAAAAAGTAGATTTTGATTTAGTAAATGCACAGCAAGCAAGAAGAGTTTTAGATAGAATAGTTGGATATAAAATAAGTCCACTTTTGTGGAAGAAAGTAAAAAAAGGTTTAAGTGCTGGTAGAGTTCAGTCTGTAGCTCTTAAAATAATAATGGATAGAGAAAGAGAGATTAGAAATTTTAAACCTGAAGAATATTGGAATTTATCAGCTTTGTTAGATAAAGATAAAAGAGATATAATAGCTAAATTTTATGGGGATAAAAATGGCAAGATAGAGCTTTCAAATGAAAATGATACTTTAAATATAGTAGAAAATCTTAAAAATAAAGATTTTGAAGTGATAGATATAAAGAATCAAGAAAAAAGAAGAAATCCTGCTGCACCTTTTACTACCTCTTCACTTCAGCAAGAGGCCGCAAGAAAGCTAGGTTTTACTGTTAGAAGAACTATGCAAGTGGCTCAAAGACTTTATGAAGCAGGTCATATCACATATATGAGAACAGACTCTGTTAGAATATCAGATGAAGCTATAGAAATGGCTAAAAAATATATAATTTCAAATTATTCTGATAAATACTATCAAAATAGGCAGTATAAAACAAGTAAGAATGCACAAGATGCACATGAGGCTATAAGACCTACAAATCTTAAAAATATAGATAAAACTTTAAATTCTTTAGATGTTGATGAAAAAAAACTTCTTACTCTTATACTAAATAGATTTTTAGCAAGTCAAATGAAAGAAGCAGTATATGATACAACAAAAATTACGCTTGATGCTCGGCGGATATATTTTTAATATAAATGGAAGCATAGTTAAGTTTGATGGATTTATGAAACTTTATATAGAAGGAAAAGATATAGCATCTAGTGAAGATGAAGAAATGTTTCTTCCAGAGTTTGAGATAGGTGAAAAGTTAAAGTGTAAGAAGCTAGACTATAGCCAAAAATTTACAGAGCCACCTGCTAGATATACAGAAGCATCTCTAGTTAAAGCTTTAGAAGAAAAAGGAATTGGTAGACCTAGTACATATGCTCCTACAATATCTACAATTTTAGATAGACTATATGTAGAAAAAGATAATAGAAACTTAAAACCAACTGAGCTTGGTGAAGTTGTAAATAAAATTATGGAAGAAAACTTTGAGGATATTGTAAATGAGCAGTTTACTGCTTCTATGGAAGAAAATTTAGATAAAATTTCTACTGGTGATAGTACATATGTTGATACTGTTAGAGAGTTTTATCAGCCGTTTATAAAAAATCTAGAAAAGGTTCAAGATAAGATTGAAAAAGTAAAACTTACCGAAGAAGTATCAGATGTAATATGTGAATTCTGTGGAAAAAATATGGTTGTAAAAATGGGAAGATATGGTAAGTTTTTAGCTTGTCCTGGCTTTCCAGAGTGTAGGAATATAAAGAGTATTGTTGAAGAGGTAGATGTTCCTTGTCCTAAATGTGGAGGAAAAGTAATTATTAAGAAAACTAAGACTAGAAGAAAGTTTTTTGTTTGCGAAAACAATACAAATAGTGAAGACTCAAAATGTGATTATATTTCTTGGACTAAACCTACAAAAGGTGAAGTTTTAGAAGAAGATAAAACAAAAAAAAACAAAGGAGAAAACAGCTACTAAAAGAAGCGTAAAAGCAAAGAAAGTAGCTACATCTAAAAAGAAAAGATAATAAAAAAATGTAATGTGTAAAAATATTTGCATGTTACATTTTTTATTGCATTATGTCTGTTAAAATGATATAATGTTTTATGTAGCACAATTTAGTTTTCTAATTAATATTTAGAAAGGAGTTAAATCTAATTTATTAAACATTATTTTTAAAATTTTAAAGGAGGAAATTTAAATGCTCAGAATTCCTATTGTTGGTGGTCCTTGTGGAGGGAAAAGTAAAAGTAAGATACAGCTTATAGAAGCTTTGGAAACTCGCCTTAATATGAAAGTGTTTTTTGTCCCTGAGGCAGCAACTCAGCTTATACTGAACGGAATAGTGCCATCAGAAAATATTAGCATGCTTGAATTTCAAAGGTTCGTGCTTGAACTTCAGTTAAACAATGAAAAGATGTATGAGAAAGCCGCCTCATTTTATGATCCGGCTAAAACAATAATATTTTACGATAGGGGAATAGCAGATGCTGCCGCATATGTTGGTATGTATACTTTTAAGAGATTACTAAGAGAGCATGATTATACTTTATCAGATATATATAAAAGGTACGATGCAGTATTGCATCTGGTTACCGCTGCAAATGGGGCAGAGGAGTTTTATCAGTGGAATGATCCATCAAAAGAAGATTGTGGAAATAATGCAGCAAGAAGTGAGTCACCTGAGAAAGCAAGAGAGCTTGATATTAAAACAAGAAATGCCTAGGTAGGTCATCCTCATCTTAGGATATTTGATAACTCTGTGGATTTTAAAGAGAAAATAAACAGAGTTGTAAAAGAAGTATTTTCACTTTTAGGAGAGCCTGCACCCCTTGAAATTGAAAGAAAATTCCTTATAAAAAGGCCTACTGAAGAGGAGATTGCTACACTCGGATATGTAAGTAGGTCAGAAATTATTCAGACTTATTTAAAATCATGTGGCACATCTGAAAGAAGAGTTAGGCAAAGAGGTAGTAAGTCTCTTGGATATAGCTTTACTTACACAGAAAAATCTGATATTTCTAAAGGTGTAAGGATTGAAAGAAATAGAGATATATCTAAAGAGGAGTACATAAACTATCTTGTAGAGGCTGATACATCACTTCACCAAATTAGCAAGACAAGATATTGTTTTGTATTCCAAGACAGGTATTTTGAACTTGATATATATCCTTTCTCTGATGAATATGCCGTACTGGAAATTGAGGTAAATGATATGAATGAAAAGATAAATTTACCTGATTTAAAAATAATTAAAGAGGTAACGGGGGATGAAGCATTTAAAAATCATTCTTTGGCAAAAGATTTAAGAGGACTTAAGATCAATATTTAACAAAAAATAGCAAGCTTTTTATAAGCTTGCTATTTTAAAACTTATAACCTAAAAACCGAAAAAAGGAGAAAGGTTTGATATAATTTATTATATTAAGAGGAGAATAAATTATCGTAGGTTATATAGTTTAATTCAAAATAACCATGTCTGAATACAAAGTTATTTACTTACAAATGCTTTATATAATCATATGAGCTTTAATTTATTTATTCTGTATATACTTTCCTTTATTTTTCGCATAATTCATGCCTAATAGAAGGTAAAGTATACTTAGTAGATAATTCTACACGTATTCAGTATATTATAAATAAAAAAAATATGCAAGTACTTAAAATAAATATTTTGTAAAAATATTAATGTTGACATATGTTAAATATTAAGATATAATTTTTTTGTGATTTTATGAAGAAAATAGTTATAATTTTGAGTATAATAATAGTTACAGCAATTGTAGCAATTACTGCTATATTATATATAAATGAAAAAAATAAAATAGATGTATATGTGACAACTAATTTTTATGCCAAAAAAGTAGAAAGTATAGCAACAGATTTTGATAAATATGAAAATTTAAGAATATCTATTACAGGATATTTGCATTATGATGAATATGATAACTGTTATATTGTAAGAGATTATGTACTTTCAGATGGTAAAACTATGGTAGGTATACTTCTTGATGGTGAGTATGATAGTTTTAAAGAAGAGACTTGGGTAAAAGTAGTTGGGATTATAAAATACAAGTTTACTGATTATCAAAAAGGAACTAGAGTACCATATATAAAAATAGAGAAGATAATGCACGTTAAAATGCAAGATGGAGATAGAACTGTTATAACATAAAAAATATAACATAGCTTGTTAGCTATGTTATATTTTTTCTTTTCTTATTCGGTTACTTGGGTCTCCTCCTCAAGGTAAATGTGAAGACCTTGCCAGTAGCCTGTTGCACTTTTCAATGAAAAGATCTCGCTTGGTTCTTCCTTAAATGTGATAAGGAGAACATTGCTGCCAGATGGGATTTGCCAGCTGGCTATTTCTGGAAATTTTCCATCAAGCAAGTTTACAATCCGAGTATTGCTGTAATAACCAGGATCAGACTCCTTGTACAGCTCGGGATTGTCTTTCACGTCCTTGATAAACTTTTGGTATTCAGCTTCATTTGGAAAGAATACCACATCTTTTCCATCAGCAGTGGAAAGATTCTTATACTGCTCAAAACGAATTTCGAGCGTTTTTGAATTTTTCCATTCATAGGAGATGCTACTTTGCTTCATCTCCTTATATGCCTTATCAGGCAGCTCTTTGATCGTGGTAGTGGTCGTGGTAGGAGTAGGGGCAGGAGCAGGATTTTGCTGAAGTTGATCTTGATTGTTTTGCATGCAGTTGCAGACAATAGTGTGTCCACCAAAATACTGCATATACACCATAATTGCCAATATAGCAGCAAGTATAACTGCCACTATCCATCCAAGATATGAAGCTTTGTTGTTCATAAGTACCTCCATTTATACATAGTTTTTATTTTTATACGCATTAGCATTAAACTAAAAATACACATACTGATGCGTATTAGTTATATGGTAATACATATATATTATAACATAATATTATGTAAAATGTCAATAATTATGTAAATAAAAATGTGATTTTTTAAATATATGATAAATAAAAATCCCACTTCTAATTAAAGAAGTGGGATAAAATTAGCCAAGGTCAATGACGACTGTATTGTCGTCAATTTCAATAGCGCCCCCATTTTTTATGGGAACAGGCTTGTTTTCTCCATATCTGTCTTTTATAAGACAGGATGAAGATTCATCGCTTTCCTTGAACGTAATTTCTTTGTTTTGCTCGCATCCTGTGAGCAGAACTGAAGCGAGAATGGCCAATACTAAAAAAGTAATTATTTTTTTCATTTTTCTTTTCCTTTCAAAAATTATTATACGCAATTGCACACAAACAATATGCATACTGATGCGTATTTAAAATTATTAATACTTAACTAATATTATAGCATAAAAAACATATTATGTCAAGTTTACTATATATTACAAATTAATAATTTTCCTTGAAAACAAAGGAAATTTGTAATATAATGAAATTATATATTACGAGGTAAAAAATGATAAATGTTAATGTAATTGGTGCGGGGCTTGCAGGGTGTGAATGTGCATATATACTTGCTAGAAATGGAATAAATGTAAAGTTATATGATATGAAGCCATATAAAAAAAGCGCTGCACATAAAAGTGATAATTTTGGAGAACTTGTATGCAGTAATTCTCTAAAATCTGAAAGTATTACTAATGCATGTGGGCTTTTAAAAGAAGAAATGAGATATTTTGGGAGTTTAATGCTAGAGGCAGCAGATTATGCAAGAGTAGAAGCAGGACAAGCTTTAGCAGTAGATAGAGAAAAATTTTCTTTATATATAACAGAAAAAATAAATAGAATGGATAATATAGAGGTTATACATGAAGAAATTACAGATATATCTAGCTTTATAACTACTGGTGAGAAGACAGTTATAGCAACAGGTCCGCTTACATCAGATGAATTTTCAGAAAGCTTAAAAAATTTTTTTAATGAAGATAATCTATATTTCTATGATGCAGCAGCTCCTATTATAGATGCAGATAGTATAAATATGAGCGTTGCATATAGAATGGATAGATATGGAAAAATAGGTGAGGGAGATTATTTAAATCTTCCGCTTAATAAAGAAGAATACCTTAATTTCTATAATGCCTTAATTTCAGCTGAAAGTGCAAGTAGACATGACTTTGATAAACTGTTGTTATTTGAGGGCTGCATGCCAGTAGAAGAAATGGCAAAAAGAGGAGAAAAAACTTTAACTTTTGGAATGTTAAAGCCCGTTGGGTTAGAAATAGATGGAAAAAGAAGTTATGCAGTTGTTCAGTTAAGAGCAGAAGATAGTAGAAGCAAGGCATATAATATGGTTGGATTTCAAACGAGTCTTAAATTTGGTGAGCAAGAAAGGATATTTAGAATGATACCCGGACTTGAAAATGCAGTGTTTTTAAGGTATGGTGTTATGCATAGGAATACATATATAAATGGCTCAAAGCTTCTAAATAGTAATTTTAGTTTAAAAAGTAATGATAATATATATTTTGCAGGACAGATATCAGGAGTAGAAGGATATGTTGAATCGGCTATGTCAGGAATGATAGTTGCTCTAGACATAATAGCAAAAGAAAATAATGATATATTAAAACTAGAAGATTTAAGCATTATGGGAGCACTTTCTAAATATATATCAACAGAAAATAAGGACTATCAGCCAATGAATGCAAATTTTGGAATAATTAGAGGACTAGATACAAGGATTAAGGACAAAAAGTTAAAATATGAGATGTATGCAAAAAGAAGTTTGGAAAATATTAAGGTCATAAGAGAAAAGATGAATTATTTAAAATAGGTGATATATATGATTTATTTATTTTATGGTGAAGAAAAATATGAGCTATATAGAGAAGTAGAGAGTATAAAGAAAAAGTTTGATAGGCTAGAAGCTAGCGTTAACTTTTTTAATATAACAAATGATAATATAGATCAGCTGGATAAACTATATGATATGGTAAACTTTTTTGGTGAAAATAAGCTAGTAATAATTAAAGATACTTCTCTTAAATTCGATATACAAAATATGATAAAAAGCTCTGATGAAGAGGACGTTTATATTATAATAGAAGATAGCGTAGATAAGAGAACTTCACAGTATAAAGAGCTAGCAAAAAAAGCAACTGTTAAAGAATTTAAATTCCTAAATGAAAATGAAATGGCACTATATATAATTTCAATACTAAAAAAGTATAATATAGAAATTAAGAAGGATGTAGCAGAATATATGGTATCTGTTTGTGGAATAGATAAGACTAATAATATAAATGAAATGCAAAAATTAGTGGCTTTTTTAGGAGAAAATTCAAATGTTACTAAAGAGGTTATTGATAAAGTATGTTCTAAAACATTAAATTCTAAAATATTTGATATGCTTGACATGGCTATGGAAAAAAATCATGAAAAAGCGGCAGGTATGCTAGATGAACTGATTAGGCAAAAAGAGCCATCAATAAAAATATCAATAATGTTATATAAACAAATAAAGCAGTTATATTTGATAAAGCTAATGAAAGAGGATAAAGCATTATCTGATCCAAACTCTATACTTAAAATTCATCCTTTTATTTATTCTAAACTTTGTAAAAATGCTGGGAAATATACTATTAAGCAGCTTGAATATATTATAAAAAAATTTGATGAGTATGATAAAAATACAAAGATAGGGAAGTTAGATTTTGATATTGGTCTAAAAAAAATAATATGTATGATGTAAAATAAATGCAGCTTAAAACTTTAGTTATAAGCTGCTATTTGTTATAATTTATTTGTGTAATCTAAATTTAATTTACTATTTGACACAATAGAATGAGTATTACATGCAAAAATATCTAAATTTAACATTCTAAACATTTCTCTATCTAATTTATTTAAAATATTATCATTTATTGACGTAAATATAGGAATATTCGATTTTTTAGATATTTCAGATAAAAGCTTTTTACCATTTTCATTCATACTAAGGACATGTGCATAGATTTTACCATATTCGTAGGAACTCTTGAAAAATTCTTTTGTGATATCTAAAACTATATACACAAATATTCTTTTAAGTGTAGTTGCAGTGTATCTTTTAGATTTTACAATTCTAAGTAAATCATCATAATCTTCTGCTTCAACAATGGCCTTCTTTATTTTGTTTTCTAGACCTTCCTTTATCTCATTTATTTTACTTAAATCTTCTTTAGACATTGCCTGAATTTTATACTTTAATAGTTTAAACATATCTTCATTTAAAACGTAACCGTTTGTCATAAGTTCATAATATACATCACCAGGAACTGCGGGAATAAGTAAAGATAGGTCATGCTTTCTTAATGTATAACGTATACTTGTGCTACTAGGCATATCACTATTTATTTCTAAATCTTTAAAACCAGATTTGTTCCTTTTTATAGCATAAGGGACAATGCTACTTTCCTGTTTTTTTATTGCTTTTATATATTCTATTCCAAGTATATTATTAGGTTTTCCTACTTCTACATATTCATCAGCATCCAAAAAATTCATTAAAGCCATGCTTCTGTTACTTGCAAAGGATATATTTTTATCCATACTTCTAATGTTTTCCCAAATCTTTTCTTGATTTAAGATTATTTTATCTGCAATACTTTCAAGAAGCTTTACATCATCTGTTTCTCCTCCAAAGCATATATAATCTACAATTCCTAAACTATTTAATAACTTAATTGCACCATATGCAAAATATTCACTACTTGCAGTTGAATAGATTGTAGGAAGTTCTAAAACAAGGTCAATTCCTAGATTTTTTGCAATTTTAGCCTTAGTAAATTTATTAATGCATGAAATATTTCCTGTCTGAGTAAAACTTCCTGACATAACAAGAATTGTGTAGTCAGCCTTTGTCACTTCCTTTGCTTTTGCTAGGTGATATATGTGCCCATTATGCATAGGGTTATATTCTGCAATTATTCCTAATACTTTCAAAAATAACAAACCTCCAATATGATTGTATAAAATTTTTGTGTATGATATAATATCTTATCATAAATATATAATTTAAACAAGTGAAGGAGAAAAATATGATTTCAGATGAGAAGAAAAAAGTAACTATGTATACAGATGGTGCATGTAGTGGTAATCCTGGTCCAGGTGGATATGCAGCAATTTTAATGTGTGATGGGAATGAAAAAGAGATTGTTGGAGCTGATAAAAATACTACTAATAATAAAATGGAAATGATGGCTGTAATAATGGGACTAGAACATTTAAAATATCCATGTGAAGTTACAGTATACAGTGATAGTACGTATGTTGTGGATAGTGTGGAAAAAGGCTGGGTATTTGGCTGGAAAAAGAAAAACTGGGTTAAATCTGATAAATCACCAGTTAAAAATGTTGAACTTTGGGAAAGATTATTAAAATGCATGTCTATTCATGATGTAAAGTTTATAAAAGTAAAGGGGCACGCAGATAATGAATATAACAATAGATGTGATAGACTAGCAGTAGGAGCAATTAAAAACTTGTAATTAATTTTTAAGCCTCACATATAATGTGGTGTGTGGTGATAAATATTGAAAGAACAAGTGAAAAAATATATATTATATAATCTAAAAAACTTAACACTCTTTGTGATTATTTATATCTTAGGAATAATTATTGGTTTTGTTATATTTGGATTTTTAGGCGGGGAAAATAAATTACAGCTTATAAACTCGGTAAAAAATACTGTTGATATAGCAAGTGTAGAAGGTTTTACAGGGATTAATATTATAAAAAATGGAATGCAAATAAATTCTTGCCTAATAGCAGTATTTATATTTGCATCTTTTACAGTAATATCTTTTGGAATAGTCTCAGCAGTTATTTTATTTAAAGGTATATCTTTATCTATGTATATCTGCATTTTATTTAGTGTGTTTGGACCGTTAAAAGGTATACTTAGTAGTATTTCTGTTGCGATTTTACCTAATTTTATATTGATTCTTATATATATAGTTCTTTCGGTAGAGTGCTTAAAAAGTTCAGATGAGCTATTAATGAAGTTAAATTTAAATGGAGTTATACGAATACTTTTTAAGATGCTTATATATGCTATCATGACCATACCATTTATAATGCTTAGTTTATGTATAGAACAGGTATTTTTTAGAATTATAGTTTAAAAATATAATAAATAATATTAAATGAATGTACAGTATCTGAATATAAAATTATTGCTATAAACTTCTATATACAATGTTGACAAGTTATTTATAAAATGTTATAATTATTGATGTATTTAGATTATTATATAATCTTGATGCACAATGGTGAAAAATAATTGGTCTAACCATATTGATCACCTCCTTTCTGAAGGTTAGGGAAGGAAAAAGTAAATACAAATACGTTACGAGGAGATAGCTGGAACTATCTTCTCAATTTTTGAATAAAATCATAAAAATGGAATAAAATAAAATTAGCATGAGCTGGAACTCATGCTAATAGCTTAGTTGTGTTTGTGAGTAGTATTATATAAATTGCAGATTGCATTTATAATTTGTGCTATCACATTCACAATTTGTATAAGTAAATACATTTTACGTTACCCTCCTTTCTATCCTTAGAAAGGATATTTTGATTATAGCATATGAATGTCAGATTAAGAAATATATTGCTTAAGAAAATGAAATAAATTATCATCTAGTAAAATTGGTGCTTTTTGATATTAAATTAAAATAAGAATATATCTTAATATGTTTTTATATTAAACAATATTAGATTTTTTTATGTTACAAATTATTAAATTTTATTAATTACATGTGTTATATTTTTTATTTGCAGTTATAAATTTTTAAAATAACTTGAAAATTCGAACCAAATATTGTACAATTAGATTTGAAAATCTTGGAGGGGTATTAAAGATGGATTTAGACAAGAAATTTTCAAACGAGATGTTTGGCTATAATAAATCAGAGGTGGATGACTATATAAAAGAACTAAAATCTGAATATGAAACAAAACTTCAGGTTGAAAGGTCAGACTCTAATAGATTATCTAATGAACTTACAATAGTTAAGAAAAAAATAGAAAGATTTGAAGCAGACTATATCCAAAGACAAGAAAAAGTAGCTAATGCTTTAATTACTGCAGAAGACCAATCTAAAAAGATAATAGAATCTGCAAGAATTGAAGCAAATGAAGAAAAAGCTAGAATTGAGCATTTGATAGAATTAGAAAAAGAAAAATTGCTTGATATAAAAAAAGAGGTTGTAGATTTAAAAGAAAGAGCAGTAAAGCTTATGGACAAGTACGCAAAAGAAATAGATAACATTTTATAGTAATAAAAAATTTACAGTTGTAATATACATTAACTAAGGAATTAGGGTGTGTAATTATGACTGTTTTTTTTGATAAAATGAAAAGTAATCTACTAAAGAATAAAGATGGAATAATAAAGTATGTAGAAAAAATAATTTTGCTTATTATTCTTGCTATACTTTTAATGTACACTTTTGAAAATAGTAGTATATATAAAAATATATTTTATTTAAGTAATAGTCTTCAAAATATAGATATAATGCCAAGTGCGGTAGAAATAGTAAGAAACATATATCCTGTATTTAATGAAAAAAATTATATAGTAGCTGAAGTAAATAATGATGAAATAGCCCAAATTAAAGAAGAACCAGAAGAAGTTATAATAGATAATGTAAATTATGGACTTATAGATAATATTGATAAAGCAGAGGCTAGAAATTATCTAAATTCTTTAACTAATGTAGGATATGTTATCTCACAAGGTCCAGGGTATGAAGCTGTAAATATTTCTTCTACTATACTAATAAAAGATTTTTCAGATCTTCCAAATATTCCTTATACAGATATAATGAACAAAAATATTACACTTACTAAATCTAATGATAAAATATTTGTATATGATACGCATGCATCAGAAACTTATTCTTGCAGTGAAATGTTTAATTTCTCATATACGGGAACGTATAGAACGACAGATGAAAATTATAACATGATAAGTGTTGCAAGTAGATTTACTAAATTTATAAAAGAAAGGAATATAACTATAATTCAGGATAAAACAGGGCATGATTATGGTTCGTATACCATGTCATATGGAAGTTCTGGCGCATCTATTCTTGCAAATAAAGAAAAGTATGGTGAGTTTGGAATATCTATTGATTTACATAGAGATGCAATTGAGGATTTAAGTTTTGCGCCAAAATGCGTTATAGGCGGTGTAGAGGTTGCACAGTGTATGCTCATTATAGGTGTTGGATATGATGGAACAAGAAATGAATACTATGATGAAAATTTGAATTTAGCATTAAAGATGATGCTCCTTGCAGAAAAGGTATATCCGGGACTTTTTAGACCTATGATTATACGTAACTCTATATATAACCAGGACTTAAATAATATGTCTATTTTAATTGAGATAGGTTCTACAGGTAATACCTTAGATGAGGCATATAGAGCATCAAGATGCTTAGCTAATTTACTTGATATTATATATATTGATTAATATTAACAGCTTTAATAGAACTAAATTTTATTTATTGATTTTAAAAATATATTATGATATAATCCCCTTAAGAATATATTAAGGGGATTATATATGGATAAAAATTTAAATATTAAAGTTAATAAGAATAAAAAAAACATAAAAATCATATTTATGGCTATAATTTTAATAATATATATTATATCACTTTGTAAAGTAAAAATTCAAAGTGACACTTTTTTTGATATAAAATGTGGAGAGCTTTATCAAACAAGAGGAATAACAAATGAAGACATTTTTTCAGTTCATGATGGACTTAAATATATATCACAACATTTTATTGTTACTATAATAGTATATAATGTATATTTACATTTTAGATTTGTGGGATTATATATTTTACAAATAATTATAGCACTTATAGTCTCTATGTTATTTTATAGGCTAAACTATCTAATTACTAAAGATAAAATTTTTAGTTATATATCATTATATATAGAAATGTTTTTTATAGGTAATTTTTTATCTGTAAGAGCTTATATGTTCTCTATTGTACTATTTTTAGTGCAGCTTATAGTTATAACACTTCTTAGAAATGAAAATTTAAAAAAATCAGGAAAATGGATAATATATATAACTCTTACAATTATACCAATGCTTATTACGAATTTCCATGCAGGAGTATGGCCTTTTTACTATATAATAATGGGAGTTTATATATTAGATGCATTTATAAAATACAATAAAAAACTGATGATATCATTAATAATAATTTCTTTAATATCGATTCCTTTAATGTTTCTTAATGCTTTCGGAATAGATAATGTTTTATACGTCTTTAAGACTGTAGGTAATACGTTTATAAATGAATATATAAGCGAGTTTCAGTCACTTACTATAGAAAATAACCCTATAGGTTTTGTGTTTATGATATTAACAGTTATAATATATTCGGCATCAAAAAGTTCTAAAAATCCATATGAGATTTTTATTCTTATTATAACATCTATAATGGCTTTAATAAGTGTAAGGCATTATATGCTCTTTATTATATGTTTTCCACTTATATTAAATTCGTTTAAAGGTGAATTTAAAATAGTAAAAGATATTTGTAATAGTAATAAAGGTATAGTATTTGTTGTATTATTAGTATTATATATACAGATAATAGCAAGCAATTTTTCAATAAAAACCTATAATTTCTTTTATGATAACTATCCGGAAAGGGCAATAGAGTATATAAAAGAGAACATATCTGAAGATAAAATAATACTTAACTCATATAATTATGGAAGTTATATGCTATTTAATGACATAAAAGTATTTGTTGACAATAGGTGTGACCTTTATACTTATGAATATAATAAAGTAGAAATAGCCAAAGATGCAGAAAAATTTAGAAATAACGCTACATATTACATGGACATAATAGAAAAGTATAGTGTAGATTATGTATTTGTTGAATTAAACTCTAATGTTGTAGAATACTTAAGAAAGGATACAAATTTTAAAAATGTTTATGAAGATGAAAAATCTATAATATTTGAGTGCATTAAATAAACATTGTTACGCTATTATTACAATTTTTGTATTATTATAAAATATTGATGAAAAAACTACTATAGGTGTGGTATAATTATTATAAATTTGAACTATAAGAGGAGGTTTTTTATGCAAGCAATAAATTTTAATGAAGATGGAGTAAAAAAATTCGTTGAAGATTATGAACTAGAACTTATGAAAGATAGAGTAATGGAATCAGCTAAAATGTTAAAAGATAAAAATGGTGCTGGAAATAATATGCTTGGCTGGCTTGATCTTCCAAATAAGATAAAAGAGGAAGAAATAGAGCATATAAAATTTTGTAGTGATAGGATACAAAAACAAGCAGATGTATTTATTGTAATAGGTATTGGTGGTTCATACTTAGGTGCTAAGGCTGTTATAGATATGCTTGATTCAACATTTTCTAATTTACAGTCAAGAAATGAAAGAAAGCATCCTCAGATAATATTTGCTGGCAATAACCTAAGTGGAAAGTATTTAAGAGATTTAGTTGAATTTGTAAAAGATAAGGAATTTGCTATAAATGTAATATCTAAATCAGGTAAAACGCTAGAGCCAGCTATAGCATTTAGAATATTTAGATTAATACTTGAACAAAAGTATGGAGTAGCTGGAGCAGCAGAAAGAATATATGTTACAACAGATGATTATGATGGACTTCTTTGTGATATAGCAAGAAAAAATGGATATGAAAAGTTTGTTATACCAAAGGATGTTGGTGGTAGATATTCAGTATTAACTCCAGTAGGTCTTCTTCCTATGGCAGTTGCAAATATTGATTTTGAAGATGTAATTGATGGCGCACTTTTTTCATCTTATGTATATAGCGAAGAAAACTTTGAAACTAATATGTGTTATAGATACGCTGCATATAGGAATATATTAAATGCAAAAGGTAAAGATATAGAAGTTATGGCTGCATATGAACCTTGCATGGCTATGTTTATTGAATGGTTTAAACAACTTTTTGGTGAAAGCGAAGGAAAAGATGGAAAAGGAATTTTTCCTGCTGGTGTGAATCTTACAACAGATCTTCATTCAATGGGACAAATGCTTCAAGAAGGAAAAAGAAATATATTTGAAACTGTTCTATCTGTAAAGATTGACAAAAGTTTAATATCACTTCCAGAAGTTGAGAAAAATGAAGATGAGCTAAATTACTTAGCTGGCAAAGATATAGATTATATAAATAAACAGGCATATCTTGGAACATTAAAAGCACATATAGATGGTATGGTTCCAACAATGGTAATTGAAATAGAAGAATTAAATGCATATAGTATAGGAGAACTTATATATTTCTTTGAAAAAGCTTGTGCAATAAGTGCATATATATCAGGAGTAAATCCATTTAATCAGCCTGGTGTAGAAGCATATAAATCTAATATGATGAAACTTTTAAAAGAAGGTAAAGAATGAATTTAAAATTTATAAATTCCAATAAATTAAAATGTATAGCTATAATGGCCGTAATTATAGACCATATAGCTGTATATTTTAGTAAAATTTTTGGACAAACAGAATATATAGCTTTAAGAGTAGTAGGAAGAATTGCAATGCCACTTTTTGCATTTATGATAGTAGAAGGATTCTTTCATACAAAGAATATAAACAAATATGTATCAAGGCTTTTTACTGTTCGGAGTAATAACTCAAATTGTAGTTTTTGGACTATATACATTAAATAATTATTTTTATCCCAAATATATTGTAGATAAAAGTATTTTAAAAATAAATGTAATTATAACATTTGCTTTTTCTTTAATTGTATTAAAGGTTTTAGATGAAGTCATAAACTTATATAAAAATAAAGAAAAAATAGATAGAAAGCTTAAAGTATTAATACTTTTTACTGCACTAATATTTTTGGCTTACATATTTATTGAGGCTGATTATTCATTTGAGCTTATTATATATATTGTACTTATGTACTTTGCAAAGAAACTTTATTTAGAAAATATAATAAGTCAAAATAAATATTATATTTTTCTTACAATCTCAACTTTATTATTTATTGCTATATACATGAATACATTCGAAGCTTTTGCTGTTTTATCATTACCGTTTATGTTTATGTATAATGGTGAAAAAGGAAAAAAATCTAAAATCATTACTATTATTTTTTACGCATTTTATCCACTTCAGCATTTTTTATTGTATTTTTTAGCGATGCTGATTTTAAAATAATAGTGTCTATTATATCTAAAAACAACAAAATATTGAAATAAATAAAAGGTATAGTATAAAATATATTCGATAGAAGGAACATCAAATTATTATAAAGATAGATATGGATTAGAATGTGATGAAGTAGCTCATTTTGATAATGGTAAGTATTGCTTGATAGAAACAAAAATAGAAAGTGAAAAATTACAGAAGAAGCAGAAAAGCATTTATCAGAATTAAAAGACTTAATTTAAAAAATGGTAGATTAAGAAAACCTGAATTTTTAATGATTGTTACAAATACAAAGATGGCATATACAACTGGAAATGGAATTCTAGTTGTTCCAATAGGATGCTTAAAAAATTAATGGTGATAAAACAAAAGAGCATCCTCATAAGATATGTGTCTACTTTAAAAATAGAAAGTGATAAAAAAGTAGTATAATGGATACTTTAAAAATATAAAATTAAAAAATTTGTGCCTACTCTCTTGACAGCTACAGGAATATAAAATTAAGTATCAAAAAATGCACAATAAAAATGTCAAAAAATGCACAACGAATTACTCAAAAAATGCACATTGATATTGAAAATCAAAAAAAAATATGATATTATTTAATTAAAGGAGGCATTTAATGAAACTTACAAAAAGTGGTTATATTCCAAGATTAATAGATAAAGAAATAGAAGAAAATTTAAAAATATTTGGCGCTATAAGTATTGAAGGACCAAAGTGGTGTGGGAAAACATGGACGGCTTTAAATCATTCTAATAGTGTTACATACTTAAACAATACAGCAGATAATTTTAGAGAAAAACATTTAGCAGAAATGGATGTGAATTTAGTATTAAATAAAGATATGCCAGAGCTTATTGATGAATGGCAAGAAGTACCTGCTGTGTGGGATGCAGTAAGGTTCAAATGTGATGAAGATTCAAAAAAAGGTAAATATATCTTAACAGGTTCAAGTGTTCCAATTAGCGATAAAATACATCATTCAGGTGCAGGAAGAATATGTAAAATGAAAATGTATACAATGTCTTTGTATGAATCTGGAGATTCTACTGGAGACGTTTCTTTGAAAGATCTGTTTTGTAATAAAGTAGAAAATAAAAGAGTAGAAAAAGTAGAACTAAAACGTTTAGCTGAATTAATAGTTAGAGGGGGGTGGCCTGAGACTATTAATATTAGTATATCTGGTGCTATGAAAATATCAAGAAGTTATATTGATGCAGTTCTAGATAAAGATATTATAGAAATAGATGGAATAAAAAGAGATAAAGAAAAAATGGAAATGTTACTTAGATCTCTTGCTAGAAATGAAAGTACAGTTTCATCTAATAATGTATTAATGAAAGATATTGAAGATAATAATATGGATGAAGGTATTACTGTAAGTAGAAATTCGATTACAGATTATTTAGATGTACTAAATAGATTGCATTTAATTGAAAATCAGAGATCTTTTATGTATAAAATTCGTTCGAGATTAAATGTAGGGAAAAATCCAAAAAGACATTTTGTAGATCCATCATTAGGATGTGCAATTTTAAATATAACACCTGAAAAATTAGTAAATGATTTGGAAACTATGGGTTTATATTTTGAAGCATTATGTGAAAGAGATTTAAAAATATATGCTGAGAGTATAGGTGCTAACCTGTATCATTATAGAGAAAATGATACAGGTGTGGAAGTTGATGCAATTGTTGAAATTGCAGATGGCGAATATGGAGCAATAGAAATAAAATTAGGTTCAAATAGAGAAGAAGAGGCTGTAGATAGTCTTAAAAGATTTTATGAATTAGCAGAAGTTAAGCCTAAGTTTCTGTGTGTGATTTGTGGACTATATGATGCTATTGTAAAAAGACCAGATGGAGTATATGTTGTACCTATTACTGCACTAAAACCATAAATTAAAAAATAAAATATTTTGAAAAAAACACGTAACAATTACTATTTATAAATGATTATACAAACTTTAAGACACATAAAACTTTACAAATGTAAATGACTGTGATATAATACCTAAGTATCCAGTCATTTTTTTGTGACTTATAACATAAGATTAAATATATGTAAGTATCCAAGGAGGAAATATGGAAAATACAGTTATAACAAATAATACGGTAAAAATAGGTGGAGTAATAAATAGTGAATTTGTTTTTAGTCATGAAGTCTATGAAGAAAAATTCTATAAAGTTTTTGTTGAAGTTGATAGACTAAGTGAACTTAAAGATAATTTACCTGTTATAGTATCTGAAAGACTTATAAATATTAATGAATTAAATATTGGTACATTTGTAGAAATAGAAGGTCAGTTTAGATCATATAATGATTTATCTAAAGAGAGAAGTAAACTTATACTATCTGTATTTGCTAAGAAGTTTGAAGTAAAAACTGAAGAGGAAGTTAATAAATTAAATAATATAGCTTTAGAAGGATTTATATGTAAAAAACCAGTATATAGAAAAACACCACTTGGTAGGGAAATATCAGATGTACTTATAGCAGTAAATAGATCATATAAAAAATCAGATTACATACCTTGTATACTTTGGGGAAGAAACGCGAAATTTTCTGAAAATTTAGAAGTAGGAACAAAAGTAAAAATAGAGGGTAGAATTCAAGCAAGGAATTATGAAAAAAAATTAGAAGATGGAAGCGTAATAAAAAATGTGGCATATGAAGTATCAGCATCAAAATTTGGTGTTTGTGAAGAAATAAATGCTACTGTGAATAATTAATAGAAAGGGGATCGATAAGGTCTCCTTTTTCATTATACAGTTCAAAATGTAAATGAGGTCCTGTTGTATTTCCATTTATAACTCCATTTGAAAGCATGTATGGGCCAACATAGGATATAATCTGATCAGTACTAACAAAGTCTCCGAACATTTACAATAAAGTTTTCACTAAGATGTGCGTATAGTGACCTATAACCATTATCATGAAGTAAAATGATACAGTTGCCATATCCATTTAAGAAACTTGCATACTTAACATACCCAGAATTACATGCCCTAACTTCAGTGCCTTGTGGAGCTAAAAAATCTACTCCTGTATGAAAATTAGAGCTTCCAAATAACTGTCTACTTCCAAAATATGAAGATATATAGTTATAATAATCAGTGGGAAAGTGGAAATTAGAATCTAAATTATTTTCAGAAAAAAATAAAATTAAGATAAAAATTATAAAAATAAAAGAAATAAAAAACTTTTTAATATATATCACCTCAAAAGTATTATAACCAATGTAATATACAAAATCAATAAAAAATAATATACAAAATTAAATTTGTTACAAAAATATTTCATAAAGTGTATTAAATCTGCAAATAAATATAATAAAATGACAAAAATTAAATAAAAGTATTGAACATGAAAAAATAAATGTTATAATAAAATTGTAAATTTAAGGAGGAATTTTTTATGAAAAAAATTACAAAAATACTTTGCAAAATAATGCCAGTAGTGTTAGTAGGACTACTTATAGTTTCTAATGTTTTTGGAATTACGTGGAGTAATGCTAGTGATTTGTCAAATGGTAGTGTAGAAAGCATTGATAATGCAGCAAAGAAAATATGGGGTTCAGTTTCTTTAATATTACAAATACTAGCTGTTGCTGCTATAGTTTTTGCAGGAGTTAGATATATGTTTGCATCAGCAAATGATAAAGCTGATATAAAGAAACAAACTATTACATTAGTAGTAGGTGCTATTTTAGTTTTCGCTGCTGGAACAATTGTTAGCTTCATAACAAAAACTGTAAATGAAGTTACTACATAGTTTATAATATAAAAATAAACAAACATGAATATTACAAGATGGACTCTTGTAATATTTTTTATGCGGAGGATACAAGATGAAAAAAATAAATAGATTTATTATAGCTTTTGGAATAATGCTTATTATTGCTCCAATGCTTTTGAATGTGTATGCAGCGCTACCTGGTGGTAAGGGTGGTCCAGTTGTAATGGATGATGGAGGTTCAGATCCTAATGCACCGACAACGACTACAACTACTGGTAATGCTAAAAGTAGTCAAAGTCTTAATGATATTATAAGTAAGGCGAATGATTTTTTCAAGAATTCTATTAAAAATGGCGTTAGTGGAGATGATACGGGTTTACTAGATTTTACAGATGTTTTTAATACCATTATTGATGCAATATTTGTTATTGGAAATTTAATTATAATATGTGCAGCTGCTATTATGGGACTTAGATATGTATGGTCTGGTGTTGCAGAAAAAGCATCTATAAAAGAAAGTGCTATAAATATGTCAGTAGGCGTAGTATTTTTCTATATGGCGAAAGGAATAAAGGACTTTTTCTTTGGAATTGCTGAAGGGATATTTACTGCTGATAGTTTTGACACTATGCAAACAAGCATATGGACTATGGTTGCATACTCTGTTAAAATCTTAGCTGTAATTGGCCTTGCTGCAACGGGATTAAAATATATGTTTGAATCAGCCGATACTAAAGCAGATCTTAAGAAAAAATTATTCCCTGTTATAGTAGGACTGGTAATTGTGTTCTGCTTAACGGATGTAATAGGATTTATTACAAAAGCTACAACAGAAGTTTTAGGAGTAGATAATAATACAGTTAATTCTGTTGGAACTCCAGGATATGACGATTCAAACATTAAAGATGTAAGAGGTGTAATAGATAGAATTTGGGGAACGGCTAAGGTAATTATACAAATATTAGCAGTAGCGGTTATTGTAGGCACAGGTGTGAGATATATGTTTATGTCTGCTGATCAAAGAGCTGATATAAAGAGACAAACTGTGATTCTTTTAGCAGGAGCTGCAATAGTGTTTGGAACAACTGAAATTATAACTTTTGTACAAAAAGTAGGAAGTGATATACTAAAATAAATTAAAATAAAAATATTCATCTACAAAAGTAGGTGAATGTTTTTTTTATTAATAATGTTACATCAATATTACAAATTGCTCTCAACTATATATAAATAAAGTAAAAATAATAAAAAAATATGCCTAAAATTGAACAAAAAAATTTTTCATGATAAAATTTTATAGGATAATTTTAGGAGGAAGAATATGGGAAGAACATATACAGTTCCAAGGAGTGTTAAAGGTGAATCTAGAATACTTTATATATTTTCAATTACAGGACTTATATTTACAATAGCTTTTGCACTTGTTGGATTATTAATTAAGACGCTTATATCTGCTTTTTTACCTGCAATAGTAGGATGGGTAATAGTAGGAGTATTTGCAGTATTAGGATTTGTAATAGGAAGCTTTAAAATTCCTGATTCTAACGTAATGGGACCACTAAAAAAAGCAGGAGGAGAACAGATAAGGGATATTTTATTTAGATCAATAGCCTTTATTAGGAAAAAGAAAATATATATATATAGATATGACAAAGGAGAGAAAAAATAATGTTAGGATTTTTATTTATTGGTGCTGGTATAATACTTTTAATAGCATATTTCTATCAGCAAAAAAATCAGGGAACAGGTAAAAAATCAGGAGTTTCCAAAATAGATATAAAGAATATAAAAGGTGGAGCTAAAAATAATAAAACAAATGAAAGTGAATCAGGATATTCATACACTAAAAATTCTAAGAATGACATTCCAAAAAAAGATTTGTTTGAATTTATGGAGTTTGAAAAAATACAAGATGATATGATAATACAAGACAAGGGTAGTAAATTCACAATGGTACTTCAATGTAAAGGTATAAACTATGATCTTATGTCTGAAGTAGAGCAACTTGCTGTTGAAGAAGGATTCATAACATTCTTAAATACTCTTACAACTCCAATACAGTTATATGTTCAAGCAAGAGCGATTGACCTTAAGACAAGTCTTAACATGTACAAAGAAAGAGTAGAAGGCTTTAATAAAGAATATGAAGAAAAAAGTGAATATTATAACAAACTTGCAAATAGTATGAATACAACTGATAAAGAACTAGCAGTAGCACAAATGGAAAGAGAAAAAATGTACAATATATCAGAATATGCTCATGATATAACTCGTTATGTTGAAAAATTAAGTTTAAATAAGCATATGCTTCAAAGAAAATTCTATGTTGTTCTTTCATATCATAAATCTGAAGTAAATGCAACAACAAAATTTAGTGAAGAAGAGCTTTTTGATATTTGTTATAGAGAGTTATATACAAGAGCTCAAGGTATAGTTAGTGCACTTCAAACTTGTTCAGTTTCAGCAAGAGTACTTGATTCAAATGAACTTGCTGAACTTATATATATTACATACAATAGAGATGATCAAAAATTATTAGATGTTCGTACAGCGCTAGAATCAGGATTCTATAGAATGTATTCTACAACTAAAGATATTCATGAGAAAAAGAATGAACTATTAAAGAAACAAATACAAGAAGAGGCACTTAATAGATTAGAAACAGCTATAAAGCTTGCTATACAAGAGGGAAGAATAGTTGATTCAGATCAGCAAATAGAAGATTTTGAAGATGATGTAGATAGAACAGCTATACTTATGTCTGAAGAATTACAAGTTCCTCAAGATATTAAAGAAAATGTACAAGAAATAATAGTACAAGGACATAAAAAAGCAGCTGATGAAAGAAAGAAAGAAAGAGCTAAAAAACAAAAACAGATTGAAGAAGAAATAGAAAAAGATAAGAAGCAAGAAGAGACAAAAAGTGAAACTGTAACTGAAGAAATAAAAGAAAATGATGGTGTTAAAGAAGAAAAAAATGAAGATATACAAATACAAGATGAAACTTTGGAAGAAAC